>NZ_MVPX01000434.1:0-6914 GCF_002043085.1 Gordonia sp. i37
CCGCCCGCGCCGCCGAACTCCAAGGCGGTCAGCAGGCACTGACCTCGGTCGACGCCGTGTCGAGGTTGTTGGCCGCATATCCCAATTCCGGGTTCAGCTATCAGATCATCGGCCCGGTGACCGTCAGCGGTACCACGATGAATGCGCAGCTTCAGATGTCCTTGGTGGGCAACGGGTCTCGCTACAAACCGATGAGATGGCTCTGGCTGGACGGCAAGTGGAAGCTGTCCAACGAGAGTGTCTGCGGTATCGCCTCGTACGCCATGATCCCGTGCTCGGTGTGAGCGCCGGAATGGCCAGGATGCGGGCATTGCTCGGAGTATTGATCGCCGCCGCGGTGATCATCGGACTCGCCGCCTGCTCGTCGCCCGACGAGTCGGTTTCCGGTGGCTCCGTGCAGATCAACCTGCCCGACGGCCGGTCGGTGACGATCCCGCAGACCCCCACGCGGATCGTCACCCTCGGCGGGCAGTGGACCGATGTGCTGCTGTCGTTCGGGCAGAAACCGGTCGGCTACTACGACGCGATCCAGGCCACCGCCAAGCAACTCCCGCCGTGGTACGGCACCAAACTCGCCGACTCCACGCCGCTCAACCCCAACGGCGACATCGTCGCCGATGTGGCCAACCTCAAACCCGATCTCATCGTCGCGCCCGGATTCGCCTCCATGAGTGGGGTTTTCGACAAACTGACAAAGATCGCGCCGACCATCGACAAGATCAGTGGGGCGCAGGTCGATCCGTGGCAGGACATGGTCACCCTGATGGGCACCATCCTGCACCTGCCGGACAAGGCCACCCAGATCATCTCCGGCGTCGACGCCAAGATCAACGCCGTCGCCGCGGAGTACCCGGGGCTGAAGGGTAAGACATACTCGTTCGCCTACATGTATGGGTCCGAACAGATCTCGGTCCTCGGTGACCCGCAGGACGGGGCCGGCAAACTCTTCACCTCACTGGGACTGACGATGGCACCCCGGCTGGTGCAACAGAGCACGACGACCGGACAACCGAGATTCCAGATCAGCGCCGAGAACCTGCCGTGGCTCAACTCCGACGTCCTGGTGATGGCCACCCAGTCCGACGCCCTGCGCACCCGCCTCGTCGGGCTGCCCGGATACCGCAACCTCACCTCGGTGAAGACCGGCGCGGTGTCGATGATGGATCAGGTACAGATCACCGGACTCAACGAGCCGTCGCCGAACGCCACCGTCTACGTCCTCGACCGGTTGCGTCCGGCGTTGGCCCGCGCGGCGGGGCAGTAGAGCCTCCGAGACCAGCGGTCGGGAATCCCTCAGCTGTCCGGGATCACCGACGCGACGGCGATGCCGGTGGCCCGCCACCGCGCCAGGGTGGCCCCGCGTGCCGCCACCGGCGTCGAGAGCAACACAGCGAATGTGGACGGGGGATCGGCGATGTCGCGGTAGTGATCCCGGTAGAACACCAGTGACCGCACGAACCAGGCGAATGCGTCGTCGGCGTGCGGCAGCACGTGCTGGGCGTCGGTGAGCACGGTGAGGAATCCGGTGATTCCCGCGGGCTGATCGAGGTCGCGCATGCAGTCGTCGAAGGCGTCGGCGTTGCGCCCGAAATGGTCGGGGAATCGCCAACTTCGAGCGAACTCGTCGAACACATCGCGGCGAGTGGTCAGTCGGGTGCCGGTGATCACCCGCACCCGGAAACCGTCCGGTCGGGGCACGTCGTGGGTGGCGACGCCATCGGGGCCCACGATCAACCCCACCGCCGGTCCACGCCCGGCGGCGCCGATCAGGAACTCGCGCAGCGACACCTGTTGTGTTGTCATGTGTTCCGCGTCTTCATGAAGTCGGGCCCCTGATGAGTACGAAGGTCTGATAGTGGTCGTCGGTGTACCAGGCCGATCCGTCGCTGCCGGTGACGATGCGCTCCGCATCGCGGGATCGGCCCGGCTCCTTCGGGTTGACGTCCCATTCGCGGTAGGTGATCGCCTTTCCGGATGACGTGGTCGACGGTAGCCGACCTTCGTTGTTGCGGAACACGATTCCGCCGCGGGTACCCGGTGCGTTGGCCGCCGCAGGCCATGTGCCCGCATCGATAAGCGCCAGGGTCTGGCGCACCCGGGCGGGAACCCGGGTGTTCGACGGGGCAGATGTGGACGAGACCCCCGACGACGAGACCCCCGATGACGAGGAGCCGTCGTGGGAGTTGTCGATCACCCATGTCACGATCACGACGACGGCGATCACCACCAGTGCCGCCGCGGAGATCACCGCCTGCCGCCGACGCCGAGCGGGACTCGGGCCGGCCGCGCCGCGACCTCTCGGCCCGCCGGTCACGACGACGTCCGTGGTTCGATGTAGCGGTAGCGGTGGTGCAATGCGAAACCGCGTGCGCGATACCAGGTGCCGGCGATCCGGTTGCCGGACTCGACCTGCAGGTACGCGCGCGCGGCCCCGTTCTCGGCACCCCATCGCCGCAATCGTGCGAGCATGGCGTCGCCCAGATGTTCGCGGCGTCGCGCCGGATCGGTCCACAGCGCCGTCAGGCCGAGCATGCGTGTGCCGTCGGGTGATTCGGTGACCGCGCCGCGCCCGATCGCGATCGGTCGGCCCGCATCCTCGATGGCGGCGAAGGTCACCGGCGCGTCGTCGAGGGTCGCGCCCAATACTGCCGTGGCCGCCGCGATGTCGGTGTCGGGACCGAGGTAGGCCCGGAGCCAGTCAGGGGTCGGGGTCGATCGCAGGATGACGTCCGGGTGTTCGGGGAATGGGTGATCGGTGGTGGGCCCGGCGGTCAACACGTGGATGACCGGCGATGCGGGCACACCGTCGACCCCCGGTGGTACCAGTCGTTCAGGTGTCGCGATCAGCGTCGGCAGATCGCGGGCGGCATACCAGGATTCGATGGCCGATCGGGTGGCCGGGTCGAGGCGCGCCGAACGGTCCAGGGCGATGGCGGAATTGGCGCGCCGGGAGATGCCTGCACCGGCCCGCACCAACCAGCCCTCGATCCACGCCTGCTCGGTGCCGGGCCAGGCTGCGGCCGCGGCGTGCTCGAGGGCGCGAATCTCGCTGTTGCGCACAGGAACCGCCGACAACACCCGCAGCGAGGTGATCGCCGCGCGCGGAATCTCTTCGACGGTGCCGTTTCGGTCGAGTCGAACGGGGTCCCCGTCGTCGACGAGAAACCCGGTCACGTCCGATTGGGTGGGACCACCGGAGCGTGCCGGAGCCGGGTTGGGCCAGTCGCGCCAATCGGCGGGAGTTGCCTCGCCCAACAGATAGCGCACCACGACGCGGTCGCCTCGGTATGCGCCGAGGTCGGGTCCGTCATCGCCCACCGCCATCGCCGGAATCAGTCGTCGTCGTGGCCGAAGGGGTCGGCCTGCTCGCCGGGCACCCAGGTGAGTCCGGGCACGCCCCAGCCATTGCGTTTGATGGCCTTCTTGGCGGCGCGGGCGTTGCGGCCGACCAAGACGTCGACGTAGAGGAAGCCGTCGAGATGACCGACCTCGTGCTGCAGCATCCGCGCGAAGAACCCGCGGCCCTCGAGGACGACCTCGGCGCCCGTGCGGTCGACTCCGGTGACCCGCGCCCAGTCGGCCCGCCCGGTGGGGAACTGCTCGCCGGGCACCGACAGGCAGCCTTCGTCGTTGTCGTCGGGGTCGGGCATGGTCTCGGGGATCTCCGAGGTCTCCAGCACGGGGTTCACGACCTCGCCGCGACGCCGCGTCGTGGACAGCCGGGACTCGCCGTCGGGGCAGTCGTAGACGAACATCCGCTTGCCGACCCCGACCTGGTTGGCGGCCAGGCCGACACCGTTGGCGGCGTCCATAGTCTCGTACATGTCGTCGAGCAGGGTCACGATCTCCGCCGAGGGTCGTCCCTGCGCGTCGAGTTCGACCGGCTCGGTCGCGCGATGCAGGACCGGTTCGCCGACAATGCAGATCGGGAGGATTGCCATGCGGGACAGATTACTGTGCGCGAATATTCGTCGACCGTCGGTGACGGCGGGGCCACGGCACGGCTCGGGGACGGGGTGAGCGGGGCCGGCTTCCCCCGCGAGTCACACCACCTCGGCTGGTGCCGTGCGTGGTTAGATATTCACGAACCACACCGCTGTGATTCTCGATGGCCGGCTCGTCGGAAAGTGCGCGGTGTGAGGTGTTGCAGCGAGATCTTCGAGGGAGCGAGATGGACGGCGCAGCAGCGCGTGACCAGAAGCAGCAGAGTGATCGGCCGGATTCGGTGACCACTCCCGACGATGGTGCGCAGGCGGTCGACCCCAATGCGGTCGGACCCGACGGTCTGTCGCGCCGCGAACATGACATCCTCGCCTTCGAGCGGCAGTGGTGGAAGTACGCGGGGGCCAAGGAAGAAGCGATCAAGGAACTGTTCGGACTCTCGGCGACCCGCTATTACCAGATCCTCAACGCCCTGGTGGATCGTCCCGAGGCGCTGGCCGCCGACCCGATGTTGGTCAAGCGGCTGCGCCGGCTGCGGGCATCCCGGCAGAAGGCGCGCGCGGCGCGTCGGCTCGGGTTCGAGATCACCTAGCGGCGGCGGCAGCGTCGCGGGCGCACCGGCCGATGTGCGTTAAGGTCATCGGTGATGAATGCTGATCGCGAGTCGAACCGCCTGCCACTGCGGGCCGGGGCCATGGTGCTCTTTGCGGTCGCCATCGTGTTCGTGGCCCTGGGATGGCATCACGCGGCGACGTCCGGCGACAATCCCGAAGCCCAGTTGCAGGCCGCCCAGTCCAGCGTGCCGAGCACCACGAGTGCCCCGGCGAGCACCTCGTCCTCGGCGGCCGGCAACGCCCGGATCTGCGTGATCAACGCGGGCACCGTCACCGGGCTGGCGACCGAGGTTGACGAAGAACTCAAGGGCAAGGGCTTCACCACGATCGGCATCAACGCCCAGAGCAACTACGACGGCGGCTTCTCGCAGAACACCGTCGTGTACTCGTCGCCGGCGCAGAAGGACCAGGCCGACAAGATCGCCCAGGCCCTCGACAACGATTACACCGTCGACTCCCGCGCGAACCTGGGGAGTTCCTTCAGCAGGTGCGTCGGCGGTATCGCCGTCGTCGCGGTGCAGCGATGACCCGGCACACCTCACCCGGGAATCCCGGGCACCCCCGATCAGGTACTCGCACCGCCGATCCCGCATACTTCAGTGCCGAGGCCCACGGCATTGACCCCGGCACGAGTGCCGACATCTGTGCCGGCATGGGTGCCGGTGTCCCATCACACATCACTCGAGGAGCGAGATGACCGTCAATTCGAAAGCAGGCTCTGCGACCATGCGTGCCCTCGCGGTGCTCGCGTCGGCGGGTGCCGTCGGGTTGGCCTTGGCGGCATGTACTCCCAACGAGCCGACGACCAGCGAGAAGGGCACCACCCCCGCTGTGCAGACCGGCGACCAGGCACCCCAGGGTGGTCTCGTGGACGCCGACAACATCCCGGCCAGCGGTGGCCAGACCGAAACCGCCTCGCTGATCAACACCGACGGGAAGAGCATCGGTGAGGCCGTCTTCCGGCCCAACGGCTCCGCGCTCGGTGTCACCGTGACCGTCAAGGCCGGCAGTGGTATCCCCGCCGGATTCCATGCGATGCACATCCACTCCGGCAGCACCTGCAACACGGCCGACAAGTTCGTCTCGGCGGGCGGCCACCTGCAGGTCGACGGTCACACCGGTCACCCGTCGAGCGGTGACCTGGTGTCGATCAACATCCTGTCCGACGGATCGGGTTCCACGACGACCTCGACGTCGGCGGTCGACCTGTCGCAGATCGCCAACAAGACGATCATCATCCACGAGAACGCCGACAACTTCGCCAACATCCCCAATCGGTACACCTCCAACGGCCAGCCCGGCCCGGACGAGGAGACGATGAGCACCGGTGACGGCGGGGCGCGTCTGGCGTGCGGTCAGATCTCGGCGGCGCAGTAAGTCTGCCGCCACAACCGGCGCCCCTGGACTGAACTGATGCCGGTCAACACCCTCATCGGATTCCGCGGTTCGCCGACCCCGACGCTCGGGGTGGAGTGGGAGTTCGCGTTGACCGACAAGGTCACCGGCGATCTGTCCAACACGGCGGCGGATCTGTTCACCGAGGTCGGCGCACGGTATGCGGGGCTCGACGGCAAGGTCCACAAGGAACTGCTGCGCAATACCGTCGAGCTCGTCACCGGTATCTGCAACACCACCGCCGAGGCGGTCGCCGACCTTTCGCACACCCTGGACGCGGTGCGCGGCGTGGTCGCCGAGCTCGGTGTCGATCTGTACGGCGCAGGGACTCATCCGTTCGCCGAATGGTCTACGCAATTGCTCACCGAGGGGCATCGATACGCCGAACTGATCGAACGCACCCAGTGGTGGGGTCGGCAGATGCTCATCTGGGGGGTGCACGTACACGTCGGTATCGACCACCGCGACAAGGTGTTACCGATCTTGTCGTCGTTGCTCAACTACTATCCGCATCTGCTGGCGTTGTCGGCGTCGTCGCCGATGTGGGCGGGCCAGGACACCGGCTATGCCAGCAACCGCGCGATGATGTTCCAGCAGTTGCCGACCGCCGGGCTGCCGTTCCAGTTCGTGAAGTGGAGCCAGTTCGAGGCGTTCGTCGCCGACCAGAAGACGACCGGGATCATCGACCACATCAACGAGATCCGCTGGGACATCCGGCCGTCACCGCACCTGGGCACCATCGAGGTGCGGGTGTGCGACGGGATGACCAACCTCACCGAACTCTCGGCGGTGGTCGCGCTGATCCATTGTCTCGTCGTCGATCTCGACCGCCGGCTGTCGGCGGGCGAGGAACTCCCGCAGATGGCGCCGTGGTTGGTTCAGGAAAACAAGTGGCGCGCAGCACGTTACGGCCTCGATGCGATCGTCATCCTGGACTCACGTTGCAACGAGCGGCTGGGCACC
>NZ_MVPX01000435.1:0-14819 GCF_002043085.1 Gordonia sp. i37
AGCGCGGCACCAGTTATCAGCGGCAGCGGGCCGTGTACTCACAGACCCATGACATGCGTGACGTGGTGGCCTCGGTGGTGTCGGAGCTGGAGTGAGGGCTCACGCGAGCGCGTTCGGCGCAGCCAACTGGGGTCCGGTGCCCTCTCGTGCGGCGATCCACCCGTCGTGATCCCACTGCTCGGTGGCGCGCCGTCCGGCTGGGTAGTCCCAGTGTGATTCGCGTTCCACCTCGACGATTGCGCCCCCCGGGACCGACGGTGACCCAGTTGTAGGTTCCGTTGGGGTGCATGTGTTTGGCCCACTGCACCACGATCTCGACGTCGGTCCCGTCGACTGTCCGCCAGGTGCGGGTCTGGGTGTCGACGCGCATCGGACTCAGGTGTCGCGCATAGCGAGGGTCGAGGGCGGCGAAGACGTCGTGCGCGATGTGCTCGGCCAGTGTCGGGGAGGGCAGAGAACCGGTGATCCCCGGCAGGATTGCTGCGACACGAGCGTCGCATGCCTCCGATGCGTTCCTCAACGGGATTGGTGCGACCTCGGTGCGATACGTCACCTGAGCCGGGGGCAGGAACGTAGGCTGCGCAGCCCGGCGCGGATCTCGCGGACCAGGATCTCGGGTTGTTCGAGCGCGGCAAAGTGCCCTCCGTGTTCGGCTTCGCCATAGTGAACGAGGCTGCGATAGGTGTCCTCGATCCACGTCCGAGGCAGGCGTGGGATGTCCGCGGGAAAAACGGTCACCGCGACCGGGAGCGTCAGCGTCGGGCCCGCGAAGCCGGCCTAGCCGTTCTCCCAGTAGATTCGTCCGGACGATGCCGCACTGTTGGTGAGCCAGTAGAGCGAAATCACGTCGAGCATGTCATCGACGTCGAGGGCATCCTCCGCGAGTCCCTGATTGTCGGTCTTGGATTGGAACTTCTCGTAGATCCAGGCCGCCTGTCCGGCGGGGGAGTCCGCCAGTGCGAACCCGACGATCTCGGGCTTGGTGCGCTGAAGGTGGTTTGACCCGCCGAGGTTGTCGGCGTACATAGCGAGGCTCTCCACGGCGCGACGCTCGTCGGGTGACAGGATCTCGGGAATCGTGGTGGGGAAGGCATACTGGGTGTTCAGGTGAATTCCGAGGAGCCCTGTTGGTGCCATGGCCCCGAGTTCGGTGGTCACGACCGCCCCCCAATCACCGCCCTGCGCAGTCCATTCCGTGTAGTCCAAGCGCTTCATCAGTTCCGCCCACGCGTTCGCGATGCGTGAGACGTTCCACCCGGTCGTGCTCGGTTTGCCGGAGAACCCGAACCCGGGAAGGGAAGGGATGACGACGTCGAAGGCATCGGCGGCGTTCCCGCCGAAAGACTCGGGATCGGTCAATGGGCCGATCATCGCCAGGAAGTCCATGATCGAGCCCGGCCATCCGTGCGTCAGGATCAGCGGCATCGCATTCGCAACGGTCGATCGGACGTGGATGAAGTGGATGTCGAGCCCGTCGATCTCGGTCAGGAAGTGGGGGAACCGATTGAGCTCGGCTTCGAGGCGTTGCCAGTCGTAGCGGTGCTCCCAATGGTCGACCAGGGACCGGGCATTCTCCAGCCGAACCCCCTGTGACCAATCGCCAACCGTCTCCGTATCCGGCCATCGGGTCCGGGCGAGTCGGTGCTTCACATCATCGATCTCGGCATCGGAGAAGGAGACCGTGACCGGGCGTACGGCGGCCGCAGTGGTAGGCGGTGTGGTGGGTGTCAGTGCGGCCATGGCCATTCTCCTTGGGCGTCGAGGTGCAGTGAGATGTCTCGTTGCACACTGGTGTGCAACGTACTCCACTGCACACCAGTGTGCAAACATGGTGAGATGGCCCCTGACTCCTCGCGCGCGCGCTCGACAGCCGAGACGCGCGATCGCATCCTCGACGTCGCACTCGAAGTGCTGGGCGCCAACCCCGATGCCGGCATGGGTGAGATCGCCACGGCGGCAGGCGTTGTCCGACGAACGGTCTACGGCCACTTCCCCTCCCGGGTCGAACTCATCCGGACGCTCACCGGACGCGCCGTGACCGAGATGACCGCCGTGCTCGCCGACGTCGACGCCGCTGATGCGGATGCGGCATGGGCGGAATTCGTGTCCCGGCTCTGGCCGGTGGTGAATCGGTACCGAGTGCTGGTGGCGTTGCGTCGCGGCGAATACGGCGAAGCGATCCACGCCCTGCTCGGGCCTATCGACGAGCGGCTCGCCGACCTCGTCCAGCGTGGTCAGGACGCCGGTGTGTTTGCCCGGTACCTGCCTGCGAACCTGCTGAGTCAGGTCGCCTACGGAGCCGTCTTCGCCATCGCCGACGGTGACACGGCCAGGGGTGACACAGCCGGGGATGGCGCCGCAGCCGCCGCGATCACGAGTCTGCTGATGTTGGGTGTTTCTGAAGCCCGTGCGATCGCACTCGTCGACGGGATCGGCGCGGTGACGTGATCCCCCGAGCTGCCAATCCGCTCTGGCTCCGGGCCTCGGCAGTCAGCGAGACAGTAAGTTCGATATCCCTTCGTACACTTGTGTCCCGCTGGTCCGTTGATCCCGACCCCACTGTGCCGCGCCGATCGCCAACGCTCACCTCGCCGAGTGGGTACTGACGCTCTACACCGATCGAAGGGTGGAGTGGCAGGGTCGACGGACGGGGCAGATCATCGCCACCTACCCGCGGTGACGTTGCCTCACTGCTAATCCCGGTCGCCGCGCTCCATCTGGTCCCGCGACATCAGCCCGTCCTGGGCGCGTTGTTCTTGATAGACCAGACGGCCGATACGGTGGGCGACCACCGGTGCGGTGATGAGCGCGAACAGTCCGGCCAGGACCAGCATGCCCATGTCGACGTGTGTGCCGCCGATGCTGACCATTGCACCGATCAGCATCATCAACAGACCCAGGGTCTGGGGTTTGGTCGCCGAATGCATGCGCGAGAGCGTGTCGGGAAAGCGCAGGATGCCGATCGCGGCGGTGACCGCCATGAGCGCTCCGATGGTCAGGAAGACGGCACTGACGATGTCGGCGATCATGCTTGATCATCCCGAACTCGGAAACGGGCGATGGCCACCGACCCGACGAAGCTCACCAGCGACAGTGCCACGATGCCCGGCACCACCGTCGTGTCACCGCTGTAGGCCGTCCACGCCGCCAGCCCGCACATGCACAGGGCGATCAGTGCGTCGAGCGCGACCAGCCGATCGAGGGTGGTGGGCCCCAACAGGATTCGGGCCATCACCAGCACCGCGGAGATGAGTAGCGCGATCGCGATGAAGAACCACATGACGGTCATCGGCTGCTCCCGTCGCCGAGACCCTGGGCGCTCGCGCGGTCGGCGGGTCGCACGTGGTGGTAGTCGTCGTCGATGCCGTGATAGGGGCTCGGATGCCATTCACTGTCGCGCTCGAAGGCCTTGATGAACATCCGCTCCACGAAGGACACCTGCTTGTAGAACTGCCGGACCTTCTTGTCCGAGCGCACATCGAAGACGTGGACGTAGAGCATGCGACGGCGGTGATCGATCTCGAGCACCATCGTCCCGGGGACCAGGTTCAGGTAGTCCACGGCCAACGTCAGCACCATGTCGGATTTGATCGCGACACGCACCCGCATCACCGCGCCGAGGGGGGGTTTGCCCGGTCGGATGGCCACCCACGCCACCTGCGCGCTGGAGACGAAGAAGTCGACGATGAGCCGACCGATCAGTGCGAACACAGTCAACGGGTGGACACGGCCCTCGACGGGCACCCGCGGCAACGGCAGCAACACCCCGATCGCCACGGCCAACACGATGCCGGCGATGATGTTCGCCCAGGACACGGTGCCCCACAACAAGACCCACACGAACGTGAGCCACGCGATCGACCACAGGCGTACCGCGGCCTCGCGGCTGTCGTTGCCCAGCCATCGCGGGATGCGCAGCCGGTTGTGCAGCCACACCCACGCGCTGACCGTCGTCCAGGCGAAGAACAGCACCGAGTAGCGGGCGGTGTTGATCAGCAGTCGCTTGACCGGTCCCTTGCCGACGGGTTTGACCGGGGCGATGCGGTCGGGCCTGTTCTCACGCGGCTGCTTCTCATGTTTCTCACTCATCGGCCACTCCCGAGCACCGATCCGATGTAGACGTCGCGGTTCATGATGTCGGTCGCCGCGCGGTCGGTGAACCCGAAGATCGGGCCCGCCCAGATGGTCAGGGCGATCCCGGCGGCGACCATCAGCGCAGTGGGGACGACCATCGTGATCGGCATGCGGCCGACGTCCTCGCGGTCGTCGAAGGCGATGTCGGCGCTCTCGTCGATCAGTGCCGACGGTGCGCTGTCGGAGAGCTCGCCCTCGGGGGCATCGGCGCGCGGACGCCAGAATCCCTTGGTCCAGATACGGGCCACCACATAGAGGGTGAGCAAGCTGGTCACCACCGAACCGGCCACGAGTGCCCACGCGAGTACCGACCCGTTCTCGGTACCCGCCTGGATGAGTGCGACCTTGCCCAGGAAACCCGAGAACGGTGGAATACCACCGAGATTGAGTGCGGGGATCAAGAAGAGGGCCGCCAGCACCGGGCTGGCGATCAGCCCGCCGAGCCGGCGCAGCGAGGCCGACCCCGCCTGCCGTTCGATGAGTCCGACGACGAGGAACAGCGTCGTCTGCACCAGGATGTGGTGGGCGACGTAGTAGATCGCCGCACTCATCCCGAGTTCGGAGGACAGGGCGATACCGAACACCATGTAGCCGATGTGACTGACGAGCGTGAACGACAGCAATCGCTTGATGTCGGACTGCGCGATCGCACCGAGGATGCCGACGATCATCGTCAGCAGACCGGCGACGAGCAGGATCGGATCCATCGATCCGCCGGGGAACAGCAGGGTGTGGGTGCGCATGATCGCGTACACACCGACCTTGGTGAGCAGGCCGGCGAACACCGCGGTGACCGGCGCCGGGGCGGTGGGATAGGAGTCGGGCAGCCATGTCGAGAGCGGGAACACCGCGGCCTTGATCCCGAAGGCCACGAGCAGCACCGCATACAGCGCGTTGCGGGTGCCGTCGGGGACGTGATCGAGGCGTACCGCCATCTCGGCGAGATTGAGCGTGCCGGTGGTCGCATAGGCGAAGGCGATCCCCACCAGGAAGATCAGCGACGACACCATCGACACCATCACGTACGACGCGCCGGCCCGCACGCGATCGCCGGTGGCGCCGAGGGTGAGCAACACGAAGCTCGCGGCGAGCAGCACCTCGAAGGAGACGAACAGATTGAACAGGTCACCGGCGAGGAACGAATTGCACACGCCGGCACACAGGATCAGATAGGTCGGCAGGAACACCGACACCGGCTGTTCGGACGCACCGTCACGGATACCCTGGCCGATCGCGTAGACGACGACGCACAGCAGTACCAGCGTCGCCACCACCAGCATCAACGCCGCGAGCTGATCGACGACGAGCGTGATCCCGAACGGTCCGTTCGGATGGCCCTTGTCGTCCCAGCCACCGATCGCCAGCGAGTAGGTGCCGTGCGCATTGGTGAGGTAGAGCATCATGCACGACGCGACGAGTGTCACGATCAGCGCCGAGACGGTCACGATCCGCTGGAACAGCGGGTTGCGCCCGCGCAGCAACGTGAGAGCTGCCGCGAGCATCGGCGTCAGCGTCGGCAGGGTGATGAGCACCGGGAACCACGAGACCTGGGGGATCATGAACGTCCCCCGTCCGAGTCATCGCTGCTCGTGCCGTCGGAATTGCCGGTACCGCTTCCGCCCGGCTCCGCATAGGCCTCGCCGGTCTCGATGACGTCGACGACATCGGTGGCGAGTTCGTCGACGACGTCGGCGTCCTCGGGCATCAGGTCGGTTTCGATCCGTTCGCGGTGCAGCGCGATGTACTCCTCCTCGGTGAGTGGGTTGCCCTCGTCGTCGAAGAAGTCACCCGCACTGGTGTCGGCGCCGGTCACCGGGTCGTCGCTGCGGTCGCGGTCCGGGGCCGACTGCAGGGAGCTGGTGGCGACCTTGACGTCCTCGGTGTCGTCGTCGACGTCCTCGTCGCGGTTGAGCACGAACAGCCTGTACACCATGGCGAGGATGAACGCGGCCACACCCATCGTGATGACGATCGCGGTGAGCACCATCGCCTGGGCGAGCGGATCGGCGTCGTGCGGGCGGGCCTCGGAGGAGCGGCCCATGATCGGCGGATTGCCCATCCCGCCGGCCAGTACCAGGATCAGCAGGTTGACGCCGTTGCCCGCGACCAGCAGGCCCAGCAACATCCGCACCAGGCTGCGTTCCATCAGCAGGTAGGCACCGCAGGCGATCATGATCGCGATGACCACGAGCAGGCCGAGATTGACGCTCATCGGCCCGCACCTCCCGGACGCTCGCCGGCGTCCTGGCGGCGCAGCGGTCCGCTCGGGAAGCCGGCACCGCTCTCGACGTCGAGGCGGGCACCGAGACTGCGCAGCACGTCGAGCACCAGGCCGATCACGATCAGATAGATGCCGAGATCGAAGAACAGTGCGGTGACGAACTTGATGTCGCCGAGGACCGGCACGGTGATCTGGAAGACCGCCGACGACAACGCCGGGGCGCCGAGGAACATCGAGGTCACCGCGGTGGACGCCGAGATGAGCAGTCCGGCACCGAGGAAGGTACCCGGTTCCACAGGCAGCGCCTCACCGAGCTCGTAGCGTCCGCCCGCGAGATACCGCAGCACCAGCGCCAGACCCATCGTCAGACCACCGGCGAAGCCGCCGCCGGGCGAATTGTGGCCTGCGTAGAAGAAGTAGACCGAGAGCACCACCATCGTCGGGAAGATGAGGCGGGTTGTCGCCTCGAGCACCATCGACCGGTGGCGCGGGTCGCGGAACTCGCTGCCCAAGAGCCACGTCGTGCGGTCGGGTGGGATCGGATCGTCGTCGTCATCGGTGGTGATGCCGAAGTGTCGGGCGGCGTCGGCCACCCGCGGCGCAGCACCGAAGCGGCGATTGCGGAACACCATCGACGCGACGCCGGTGGCGGCGACGATCAGCACCGACACCTCGCCGAGGGTGTCCCACGCGCGGGTGTCGACGAGGAGCACGTTGACGGCGTTGGCGCCGTGCCCGAACTTGTAGGCGACCTCGGGAATCGAGATGCTGACCGGCTGGGCCGAGCGCGCGGCGGCGGCGAACATGCCGATCACCACGATCGAGACACCCAGCGCCAGACCGATCGCCGCCCGCAGCGGTTTGAACCCGGTCGCATGCCGCGGCTCGGGTTCGGCAGGCAGCTTGCGCAGCACCAGCACGAAGATCACCAGGGTCAGCGTCTCCACCAGGAATTGGGTGAGCGCGAGGTCGGGGGCACCGTACAGCGCGAACAGCATGCCGCATCCGTAACCGGTCACCCCGACCACCAGGGTCGCGGCCAGCCGGTTGCGCAGGATCACCGTCGCCAGCGCCGCCGCCGCCATGATCACCGCGATGACGGCTTGGGTCATCGAGTCGAAACCGTTGGGCTCCAAGGTGTTCCGATTACCGAGGAACAGCATCACGGTGGGCAGGATGATCATCGTCGACAAGATCACGCCCTGGGTCACCGGCAGCGAGCCGCGCTGGGTGTTGCGGGTCAGCAACAGCGACAGCGTGTCGGCGCCACGCAGGGTGGCGTCGTAGATGCGGTCGGCGTTGATCAGCGGGCGCGAGCCGAACACCACGTCGCGTAGGCGCCGCAACACCAGGAACAGCACCGCACCGCCGAGAACGACGATGACCGAGAACACCACCGGCAGCCCGAAACCGTGCCACAACGCGAGGTGCTCGAGCTCGTGACCGTAGGCGGGCAGCGACTCGGCGTACGGCTCGAACCAGTGGCCGAGCCATCCGCTCCAGAATCCGGCGATGACGCCCAGCGCGGCCAGCAGCAGCGGCGAGAGCAGGAACATCGGCGACGGTGGGTGCATCTTGGCGACGGCCCGGGTCGGCAGCCTACGGACCTTGCGTCCGAACGCGCCCCAGAGGAAGCGGCACGTGTAGGCGAAGGTGATCACCGAGCCGACGAGCAACACGATGTCGACGGTCTCGGCCTGCCACGGTTGCAGCGACCCGGTCTCCCAGACGGTGCCGAACGCCGTCTCCTTGCCGACGAAGCCGAGCGTGAACGGCAACCCCGCCATGCTCGCCCCGGCCACCGCGGCGATCGCCGCCAGGACCGGCAGTCGATGGCCGAGGCGGGCCAGCTTGCGGATGTCACGGGTTCCGGTGGCGTGGTCGATGATGCCGACCACCATGAACAACGACGCCTTGAACAGGGCGTGTGCGACCAGCATCGCCAAGCCGGCCATCGCCACGTTCGCGTCGCCCATACCCATCAGCACCGCCATGAACCCGAGCTGGGAGACGGTGCCGAAGGCCAGCACGAGCTTGAGGTCGAGTTCACGCATCGAGCGCCAGCCGCCGAGGAGCATGGTGAACGAGCCGAGGCCGATGACCATGATCTGCCAGCTCGGCAGCGGCGCGAACGCCGGTGCGAGACGACCGATGAGATAGATGCCGGCCTTGACCATCGCCGCGGCGTGCAGGTAGGCGCTGACCGGGGTGGGGGCGGCCATCGCACCGGGCAGCCAGAAGTGGAACGGCACGATCGCCGACTTGCTCAGCGCGCCGACGAGTAGCAACACCACCGCGACCTCGACGTAGACCCCCGCGGCCGGTGGGTGGGCGAGCAGATCGCTGAGCAGGTAGCTGCCGGTCCGTTCGCCGAGCATGATGATGCCGACGAGCATCGCCAACCCGCCCAGCGTGGTCACCAGCAGTGCCTGCGTCGCCGAGCGCCGCGAGGTCGCACGGATGCGGTAGTAGCCGACGAGCATGAACGACAGAACGGTCGTCAGCTCCCAGAAGATGTAGAGGACCAGCATGTTGTCGCTGGTGACGAGACCGAACATGGCCGCGGCGAAGGCGACCATCTCGCCGCCGAACACCGCGACGCGTGGTCGCGCGTCGTCGAAGTAGTGGGCGCAGTAGCAGATGACCAGGGTGCCGACGCCGAGGATCAGCACCGACAGGATCGCCGCGAGCGAGTCCATCCGCATCACGATGTTCATGTGCAGCGACGGCACCCACTGCAGCGTCTGGACCTCGGGTGCGCGGTCGGAATCCGGCCAATGCGTCAACACCCAGAGCAGCCCGCCGAACGGGGCGAGCGCGACGACGTAGAAGCCCTTGGTGCCGATCCAGCGGATGATCCCGGGTGCCACGAGCGCGCTCAGTGCCAGGGCGATCAGCACAGTGAGCAAGGGGGCGCACTCCGTCTCTGGTCGGTGGGCGGGGTGGTCACGGGGTTGCGGGTCGCGGTCGCGGTGATCGCCGATCGGACGCGATCACGCGCCTGTCCCGGTGTGTCACCGGACGAGACCGGCGTTGTCTATCTTACCGTTGCGGGCATGCCCCGGTTCGACAGAGTCGCGGCGACGGTCCTTGCTGTGGTCGTCGCCACTGTGCTGATGCTGTTCGCGGCAGGGTGCTCCGACGATGCGCCCGCTCAGCGCGAGGGACTGCCGAAGGATTTCCCGTCGTCGCAGGTCCCGCTGATCGACGGGCACGTCATCTCCGGTGACGGCACCACCGATGAGTGGAATGTGGTGGTGCAGGCACCGGCGAATGCGGGCAACCCGATCGACAGGGCCGTCCGGGCGCTCACCGACGCCGGGTACCAGGAGGATGGTCGCGACAGCGTGGGCGGACAAACCGTGGTGCGGCTCTCGGCGTCCAAGGACGGCAAGACCTACTGGGTGACCGTCGGCATCACCTCGCAGGCCGCCGCCGGGGGGACGTCGGTTTTCTATCACGTCTCGACGTAGCCGCACCGCGACGGTTTCACAGTCGACTCACAGCGATCGGGCAGCCCCGACCAAGCGGACGTCGGCACCGTGGAGTCACTTCCATCCGGCCCCCGACAGCGCGTGTCAGACGCGCCCCCGGGCAGACCCGCGAAAGCGAGAGTGACTCATGTCGGCTCCCGACACCACGACCCAGGCCCACGTGCCCGACCCGAACGAGGGCGATGCCCCGACAATTCCGGTGAGCCGGCCCGCTCCGGCTACCGAACCCGCGGCGGCAGCCCAGCCCGCGGCAGCGGGCGGCCCGGGGATCCCGTCGAAGACCAAGAACGCGATCATCGCCGGCGGCATCGGACTCGCGGTGGGATTCGGGCTCCTCGGCTTCGGCGCCGGCTACGTCGTCGGCGACTCCGGGTCGTCGACCACCCAGCAGCAATTCCCCGGTGGTGGCAACGGCCAGTTCCCGGGTGGGGGCACGAATGGTGGTGGAATGAACGGCGGTGGCATGAACGGTCAGATGCCGGGCGGCGGCAACGGTCAGTTCCCCGGCGGCGGCAATGGCCAGATGCCGGGTGGAACCCAGAACGGTCAGACGCCGGGCCAGCAGAACGGTCAGACGCCGGGCGGTCAGACGGCTGCGCCCACCCAGACGCAGTCGCAGACCAGTTGATCCGGCGGGCGGCTCCCGGTCCGTGCGGTGACTATCTCCCGTCGTGACCGGCGAGCTCGCCGAGTCGGATCGGTTGGGCAATGGGCCGATTCTGCGGTGTGGCCGCGGGTAGGCCGGAGGCAACCGTGCGGTCGGCGGCCCGCCGGCCGCAGATCGCGTCGACGTTGGCGCCGCAGAATCGTGCCTGGCACGGGCCGAGGCCGGCGCGGGTGTTCAGGCGGGTGGCGCGCGCGGAGTCCTCGGCACTGTGTGCCCCACGCAGTTGCCCGAGGGTGGTGGCCTCGCACCGGCAGACGACGGTGGTGTCCTCCAGCCACGTCTGCCAGCCGTCACCGATCGGGTGGGCGGTGGCCAACCGTGTCGAGAAATGGTGCGCTGCAACGCGTGCACGCGACGTGCGGGCGGTGATGAGGTCGGCGCGACCGGCGGCGGCATACCCGGCGACCACGCCCTCGGCATGAGCCGCGGCCGCGCCACCGATGCCCGTGACCTCACCGGCCGCATAGACCGCCGGCGCCGACGTCAACTGGTTGTCGTCGACGCCGACGAAGGTTCCACCCGTGACCTCGACGGAGGCGCGGCCGGCCGCGGTGGCCAATTCCAGCGACGGGGTGAAACCGTGTCCGACGCAGATGGTGTCGACCTCGATCTCGCGTTCGGTGCCGGGGATCGGGTCCAGTCGGCGTCGAGGCGGGCGATGACCGCCCCCTCCACGCGAGAATCGCCGAGTGCGCGGATCACCGCCTGGCCACCGCGAATCGGGATGCGGTGCGCGAGCAGATGGCGGCCGTAGTGCACGAGGTCGCGGGCCTTGCCGGTCTGTGCGAGGAGTCGTTGCGGGTGCGCGCTCCAGCCGCGTGCGATGGTCCCGATGCCGTTGGCCTCCAACACCTCTGTGACCTCGGTGCCCACCGACGACAACGACTCGGCGACCGGTAGCAGGAACGGGCCGGTCCCGGAGATCACGGCGCGGCGTCCGAGTGCCACCCGTTCGGTCCGGGCGAGGGTTTGCGCGGCGCCCGCGGTGTACACCCCGGGCAGGGTCCATCCGGGGAATGGCAGCACGCGGTCGTGGGCTCCGGTGGCGAGGATCAGCGCGTCGGGTTCGAGTATCGAGCGGGTGCGGTCGGGGGCATCGACGCCGCCGGTGAGCAGGTGCAGGCGCGGCGCCCCACGGCCTGGTCGTGCGTCGACATCACGTCGTTCCAGCAGGAACACAACGGTATTCGACATCCACTTGCATGCCGGGTGTCCGAGGACGTGATCGCGGCGCCGCCGGTACGCGTCCCACTCGTGTCCGACGACGTCGGGCCGGGTGGCGCGGTAGGCGGCGGGCAGTTCCCGGTGGTACTGGCCACCGGGGGGGCGTTGAGGTCGACCAGGGTGACGGTGGCGCCGGCGTGCAGGGCGGATTCGGCGGCGGCCAAGCCCGCGGGCCCGGCACCGATGACGGCCACGTGGGTCATGAGTTCCCTCTCGTTTGGACGGTGACGACGTCACCGTCGGCGACGCGACGTCGGCACAGCCGAACATCGCTGTGCCCGTTGACCGTTGCCACGCAGTCGAAGCAGGCGCCGATTCCGCAGAACAGTCCGCGCGGGGTGCCGTCGCCGGCCGTGCGCCACGCGGTGATGCCGTTGCCGAGGAGGACTCCGGCCAGGGTTTGTCCGGTGATGCCGTGCAGGGTGGCGCCGTCGACGGTGACGGTGATCGCCTCGTCGGTGCGCCCGATCGGGTCGTCGGTCGGTAAGAGCCGGCCGCTCATGATGCCGTCTCCATCGCCGCGGTGAGGATTGCCGGACGATCGACACGAAAGTCGTTGTCGGGCAGGGGAGTGGGATGTCCGAGGAGTTGGGCGCGTAGCTGTACGGCGGTACCCAGACACAGTCCGATGCCGGCACCCTCGTGTCCGGTGGCGTGCCACAGTCCGGGGAGTCGAGGGTCGGGTCCGATGACCGGCAGGTGGTCGTCGACGTAGGGACGGAAGCCGCCGTAGCATCGCATGATCTCGACGTCGGCGAGCCCGGGGAACAGTCGGATCGCCTTGCGCGCCATGCCATCGAGGCTGTCGAGCCGGATGCCGGTGTCCAGCGGGGCCCGCCGCCGCGACGAGCCGATGAGGATCGGACCCGCGGCGGTCGACTCGACCACCGCTGAGGTCTGCAGGTCGGCATCGCCGCTGCCGACCGCCCCGACGTAATCGGCGTCGTAGACCTTGTGGAACACCGTCGGCGGTTGCGGGGTGGTGATCAGGACGCACCGCGTCGAGGCTTCACCGCGATCGGTGCGCCGAGTCGGTTCGACACGTCGGCGGCCCACGGGACGGCACAGTTGATCACCACATCCGCGTCGATGCGGCCGGTGATGGTGTCGATACCGACGATGCGGCCGTGTGCGACGACGGGCGCGAGCACTTCGGTGCCGACGCGGACGCGGGCACCGAATCCCTTGGCGCTGAACAACAGTGCATGGGCGGCGCCGACCGGCTGCACCTGGGCGTCCTCGGGATAGAGGAAGGCGGACGCGAGATCGCGGGTGAGATGGGGTTCGGCCTCGTGCGCCTCGGCGTGCGACAGCGCGGTGGCGTCGACGCCGGCCAGTCGCTGACGCGCGGCGAAGTCGGTCAGCGACTGCGCTCCGGCATCGGTCGTCGCCACGACGATGCCACCCTTCGGCTCGAACTCGATCAGCCGTCCCATCTGTGTGCCGCACTGCTCGTCGATCTCGTCGATGGTCGACGGCCACAGCGTCCGGGACAGTTGTGCCAGTGCGAGTTCGGGGCCCGGGCCCTTGTCGGACACGAGAACGTTACCCTCGCCGTGCGCGGTCGTTCCGGCGCCGGGCGCGCCGCGATCGATGACCTCCACATCGAGCCCGTGGCGCGCCAGCTCCCGGGTCAGAGCGCATCCGATGATGCCCGCACCGACGATGACAGCCTTCATCTGAAGGACTCCGGGTCGGCTCCCGCACCGGGACGCAACTCCTGGGGGAGCAGTCCGGCGGGGAAATTCTGGTAGGTGACCGGCCGCAGGAATCGCGCAATCGCGTTGGCGCCCACCGAGGTGGTGTGGATGGCGGTGCTCGCCGGGTACGGGCCGCCGTGATGCTGTGCGTCGGTGACGGACACACCCGTCGGCCACTGATTCCACAGCAGTCGGCCGGCCGTGCGAGCGAGAATGCCGGTCAGTGACTGCATGTCGTCGCCGACGTCGGAGTCCTCGCCCTGCACCGTCGCGGTGAGCTGGCCGGGCAGTGCGTCGGCAAGCGCCGTGAGTTCGGCGGCATCGGCGTAGGTCACGATGACCGACGACGGCCCGAAACACTCCTGCAGCAACGTCTCCGGGTCGTCGAGGACGCGTGCGGCGGTGGTGCGGTGCAGTTGCACGGCGGCGGTGAGAGCATCGTCGCCGTCGACGCTGTGCAGGGTGCTCACGCCGTCGAGGGCGGTGACCTCGGTCACCGCACGATCGAAGCCCGCGCGCATCGACGCGGTGAGCATCGGTGCCGGGTCGGGCAGAGTGGCCCGCTCGAGGGCGGCAAGCGTCGCCGAGCCGTCGGGGACGATGAGAAGCCCTGGGCTGGTGCAGAACTGACCCATGCCGAGGGTGAACGACGCCACGTACTGTTCGGCGATCTCGGCGCCGCGTGCGCGGTCGGCGGCGGCGGTGACGAACACCGGGTTCACACTGCCCAGCTCGCCGAAGAACTGGATCGGGTCCGGACGCGACGACGCGATGTCGAACAGGGCGCGCCCACCGCGGGTGGAGCCGGTGAAGGTTGCCGCCCGTACCCGCGGATCGGTCAGTGCGGTGATTCCGGCGTCGACCCCGGAGATCGTGCCGAACACGCCGTCGGGGGCGCCGGCGCCGTGCAGGGCGGTCGTCATGAGGTCGCCGATGCGTACCGAGAGCCGCGGATGGCCGGGATGGATCTTGACCACCACCGGGCAGCCGGCAGCCAGCGCCGAGGCCGTGTCTCCGCCCGGGACGCTGAATGCGAACGGGAAGTTGCCCGCCGCGAAGTTGAGGACGACACCGAGCGGCAGGTGCGTGCGGCGCAGATCGGGCCGCGGGGCGCCCATCGGCCAGTCGGGGTCGGCGTGATCGACGATCGGGTCGAGGTGCCGGCCGGCGGCGACGTACTCGCCGAGATAGCGCAGTTGGAAGGTGGTGCGGACGAGTTCGCCGCGCAGGCGTCCGAGGGGTAGGTGGGACTCCTCGGCGGCCAGGTCGATCAGTTCCTCGCCGTGCGCGTCGAGGACGTCGGCAACGTGCGTCAGGGCGCGGGCGCGGTCGGCCGCGCCGGTGGCGGCCCAGGCGGTGGCGGCGCCGTGGGCGGCCGA
>NZ_MVPX01000436.1:0-1395 GCF_002043085.1 Gordonia sp. i37
TGACCGTGGCGGCCTCGATGTTGCGGCGCATCGCCGAGAGTGCGGCCTCCCGCAGCAGAGCCGAGCAGTCGGCGGCCGAGTAGCCATCGAGATCTGTTGCCAGCGCCTCGATGTCGACGTCGTCGGCGAGCGGGACGTTGCGTCCCGAGGTGCGCAGGATGTCGGCGCGTGCCTGCGCATCCGGTGGTGGGACGAAGACCAGTCGCTCGAGTCGGCCCGGCCGGAGCAACGCCGGATCGATCAGATCCGGACGATTGGTGGCACCGAGGACGACGACGTCGGCCAGCGGTTCGACGCCGTCGAGTTCGGTGAGCAGCGCGGCGACCACGCGATCGGAGACCCCGGAATCCGACGACTGACCGCGCCGGGGCGCCAATGCGTCCACCTCGTCGAGGAAGATCAGGGAGGGCGCGGATTCCCGTGCGCGGTCGAACAAGTCACGAACCGCGCGCTCGGAGGCGCCGACCCATTTGTCCATCAGTTCGGCGCCCTTGACGGTGTGTACCGAGAGCCGGCCCGACGCGGCCAGCGCCCGTACCACGAAGGTCTTGCCGCAGCCGGGCGGTCCGTAGAGCAGCACCCCGCGCGGCGGATCGACACCGAGTCGGGTGAACGTGTCGGGATGTTCGAGCGGCCACAGTACAGCCTCGGTGAGCGCCTGCCGGGTCTCGACCATGTCGCCGACGTCATCGAGCGTGATCGATCCCAACGAGACCTCCGGCGACGTCGCACGCGACACCGGTCGGATCACCCCGACGGCGCCACGCAGGTCCTCGGCGGTCAGTGCCGGTGCGGCCGTCGATCCGGCCGCGGTCACCCGGGCCGCCGCCCGCAGGGCCGCCTCCCGGGTCAGCGCCGCGAGATCACCGGCGACGAAACCAGGTGTCCGTGAAGCGATCTCGGAGAGTTGCAGATCTCCCTCGGTGGGCACCCCGGTGAGGATGGCCGCGAGCAATCGGCCGCGCAATGCCGCGTCGGGCAGCCCGATCGAGAGCTCCCGGTCGCACAGTTGGGGATCGCGCAATCGGGTGTCGACCGCTGCCGGTTGTGTCGTGGTGGCGATCAGTGCGATCGTGCCAGGCTGATCATCCTTGCCGGCCAACGCTTCTCGTAGGGCATCGAGGAGGAGTGTGGAGACCGGTTCGGCCTCGGTGGGCAGCAGGGCGTCGACGTCGGTGATCAGCAGGACCCCGCCGCCGGGACGCAGTGAGGACACGGCGTCGGTGACGGTGCGTAGTCGCGAATTCGCCTCGGTCGCACCGACGGTCGGGCCGTCGATCACGGCCAGCGGCCGCCCCGCCGCCACCGCGCGTACCAGCGTCGCCTTGCCCACCCCGGCCGGGCCGGTCAGCAACACTCCCAGGCGCGGGACCGCACCCAGGGTGCGCAGCACCT
>NZ_MVPX01000437.1:0-1354 GCF_002043085.1 Gordonia sp. i37
CGCGGTGTTCGGCTGCACGCTGACCGGCGCGCCGGGGTCGGTGGCGGTCACCGTGAGAAGCTGTGTGGTCCAGGTGATCCCGACGGAGCGGGCCAGGGCGCGCACTGCCTCGCTGGCGGTCAGTTCGGGTCCGAGGTCGCGGGGGAGCAGGGAGACGGTGTCGCCCACCGACAGCACCTTGCCGAGCAGTGCGCGTCGCAGGGTTTGCGCGTCGACGCCCTGGCTGGCCAACGCCGACCCGGTCACCGTCACCCGGGTGGCGGCCTGCACCTGCACCGGCCCGACGACCACCTGGGCGTTCTCGCGAACGCCGGTGTTGGAGAAGGAGATGTCGTCGAGCAGGATCGTGCCGGTCGACGAGTCCGCGGGGGCAGCGGCGACGACGGCGGCGCTCACGCGCGCACCGGTGATGCGTACCGCATCCCATTCGCGGAGTCCGAGTGCGGTGAGCGCCTCGGGGTGGACGCGCACGATGCCGCGGCGGGCGTCGCCGGCCGACGGGTTCAGGCGTGCGGTCAGTGTGAGTTGGGCGCTCACGCGGTGGGGCTCTCGGCGTCGTCGGGATGGGGCGTGCCGTCCCGACGGGGTGTGATCGTCCCGGTGCCGGCGGGCCGGTGCAGGCCGAGGCGAGCCTGTGACTTCTTCATCGTCTGCCGACGCCGCGGAATGGCGCGCCGTCCGGGCGTCTCGCGCGCCATGGCCCGCCGCTCCGCGCGACGTTCCCGTGGTGGCGCGTCCCAGTGTTCGGGACGCGAGGCCACCCAGCGACGGGAGCGCCAGGCGAACGGTATGTGCACGGCGTAGCCGGCAATGCCGATGATCATCAGCACGTACGGGAAGGTCACCAACAGCGCCGCGCCGATGGCGACCAGGATCAGCAGGACCGGCAGAGCGCGCGGCGACACCTTCGCCGCCTTCAACGACGCCGTCGGTACCCGGCTGGCCGCGAGAAACGCGACGATGAGCAGCCACGTGCACACCACCGGCAGCGACGTCCACCAGCCCGACCCGAACTGCTGCAACAGCCCGACGGGCAGCAGCGCGATGATCGCGGCGGCCGGCGCGGGTACGCCGACGAAGAAGTCGCGGGTGTATGCGGGTGCGTCGTCGTCATCGAGCAGGGTGTTGAAGCGGGCCAGGCGCAACACGATCGCGCACGTGTAGACCAGGCCGATCAGCCAGCCGATGTCGGCGTGCTCCATCAGGGTCAGATACACCAGGAATGCCGGCACCACACCGAAATTGATGGCGTCGGCGAGTGAGTCGATCTCGGCGCCGATCTTGGTGGTGGCACCCATCAGGCGCGCCACCCGCCCGTCGATGCCGTCGAGCAGCGCGGCCGCGACGAGCAGCG
>NZ_MVPX01000438.1:0-2251 GCF_002043085.1 Gordonia sp. i37
GGCGTGCTGCCGGGCGGCAGGTAGACGTCCACCCGCGAGCCGAAGCGGATGAGTCCATAGGTCTCGCCGACCGACAGTGCGTCGCCGACCATGGGGTTGCACACGATTCGACGGGCGAGCAGCCCGGCGATCTGCACGACCGCCACGTCGGCCCCCGTCGCGGTGCGGATGGTCATGGTGGTGCGCTCGTTGACCTCGCTCGCGTCGGGGAGATCGGCCGACACGAATCGACCGGGCGTGTGGGTCACCGAGGTCACCGTGCCGGCGATCGGCACGCGCTGCACGTGCACGTCGAACAGCGAGAGGAACACCGACACCCGGGGTCGCGGCGCGTCGCCGAGCCCGGACTCGGCGGGCGGCACGGCCTCGTCGAGAAGACTCACGGTCCCGTCGGCCGGGGCGGCCACCGCGAACGGATCGGTGGGCGCGACGCGGGCGGGATGCCGGAAGAAGGCCGCGCAGGCCCCGGCGGTCAGGGCGGCCGGTGTCCGGATCCACCGGTGACGCCGACCGAGCACCGCGACGGCCGAGGCCGCGGCGACAAAGGGGAGGCCCGCCGGGTGGACCGGGGGTACGGTCTCGCGGGCCAGGGTGACCAGATGTGCCGGGGACAGTCCGTCTGGTGCGTCCTCACGCGGGCGCCTCGCCACAGTCATCCTCTCCGACGTCGTCAACGCGACCGCTCGCCGCGCCCGTTCAGCTTAGAGCCCCGGGTGCCGGTGGCTCCACGTGCTGGGAGGCGGTGTGCATCGATGGCGGTTGTGCACAGCCGGTGAGATCGGTGGCACAAATCACCGAACACATGTACAATAGTTCAAACGTGCGATGCAGGTGTTACGGACACCGGGGGGTGGCAGTGCTCGAGACGACCGACGATCTTCGAGAGTTCGCCTGTGCGCTCATCGAGATGACGGCGGCGGCCACACAGGCCGATGCGGTCGAGCGGATCACCTTTCTGGAAGAACTGAAGTCCGCCGCAGCGGCCGCCCAGGTGCGCGAGACCGCCCGACTCGACGAACTGCGCGCCGCCGATGAACTCGAACGCAATGTGCCCCAAACCAAAAGGGGTAAGGGCTTATCGGCCGAGGTCGGTCTGGCGCGCAAGGCGTCGGCGCAACGAGGTGGCCAATTCCTCGGGTTCGCGCGGGCCTTGGCCACCGAGATGCCGCACACCTTGGGTGCGCTCGAGGACGGTGATCTGACCGAGTGGCGCGCGACCATCCTGGTCCGCGAAACCGCCTATCTGACAAGAGAATCCCGCGAAGAGATCGATCGCGTCGTGGCCGGGGACCGGCAGGCTCTGCTGAGCATGGGGGACAGGGCGTTGACCGCGCGGGCCAGGGAGTTGGCCTATGAGCTCGAACCCCGCACCGTCGTCGACCGCCAGGCGAAGGCCGAGCATGATCGTCGGGTTTCGGTGCGCCCCGCACCGGATCTGATGGCGCAGGTGTCGGCGCTGGTGCCGATGGCACAGGGGGTCGCGGTGTTCGCCGCGCTCAAACGCCACGCCGATGCAATTGTCGGGTCCGACGGACGCACGCGGGACCAGATCATGGCCGACACCCTGGTCGAGCGGGTCACCGGTCAGGCGAGCGCCACCGCAGTGCCGGTCGCGGTGAACCTGGTGCTCTCGGCCGAAACGATGCTCGGCGGGGATGCGTCGGCGGAGATCCCCGGATTCGGGCCGATCCCTGCCGAGATGGCGCGGCAGCTCATTGCCGACGGTGTCGGCCCCGACGGCGAGACCGCCTCGACGATCCGGCGACTGTACGTGCGGCCTGCGGAAGGCACGCTGGTGGCTGCCGACGCGCGGTCGCGGTGCTTCCCGTCGAGCCTCGCGCACTTCGTCCGCATGCGCGACCGGCGCTGTCGGGTTCCGTTCTGCGATGCGCCGATCGCCGAGATCGATCACGCCCAGCCGCACCGGCACGGTGGTCCCACCTCGCTCGCCAACGCCGACGGCACCTGCGTGGCGCACAACCGCGCCAAGGAGGCCGACGGCTGGACCTACACACCCATCGACACCGAATACGGGCACATCCTCGACGTCACGACGCCGACCGGCGCCTGGCATCGGAGCCGGGCGCCGCATCTGGTTGGCCGGCAGCCCCGCGCGTCGATGACGTCGACGTGGCGAAAACCCAAACATCCCAATCGGATACGCCCTGCGCGTCGGCCGCGCCGGTCACGTCAGCCGAACCACGTCCACCAGGTCGCCGGCCGCCAGTGACACGGTCTCGGCGGGGGGGGC
>NZ_MVPX01000439.1:0-884 GCF_002043085.1 Gordonia sp. i37
GATGATGTGATGCCGGCGGCCCGACGGTCGTGACGGCCGGTCCGTCGGGGTGACGGACGAAGACCGCACGCTGGAACTGACGTTTGCCCGCCGGTGAGGTCAAGGCGGTGGTCAGTTGTGCGCGCAGCCGTTGTCGGCGCAGATGCAGGCCCATCGCGGCACGCAGCGGGTCCCGGATGAACACCTCGAAGGACACCAGCGAACTTACCGGATTGCCGGGCAGGGTCACGATCGGCACGGACCGTCCGGCCGGACCGCGATAGTGCCCGCAGCCCTGGGGCATCCCCGGCTGCATTGCGACCTTCACGAACTCCACCCCGCCGGTCATGCCCAGCGCTTCCTTGACCACCTCGAAGGCGCCGGCACTGACCCCGCCGGAGGTGAGGATGAGGTCGGCGTCGGCGGCGATCTCGTCGAGGCGATGCAAGAACTGGGTCGTGTCGTCGGGGACGAAATGCACGTGCCTGGCCTCGGCGCCGGCCTCGATGGCCGCCGCGGTCAGCATGGCGCCGTTGGATTCGTAGATCTGTCCGTGCCGCAACGGAATTCCCGGCGCCACCAGCTCGGAGCCGGTGGACAACACGGCCACCCGCATCGGCCGGAACACGCTCACCGTCGAGAACCCGAGCCCACACAGCAGCCCGATTTGCGCGGCACCGATACGGGTACCGGCCGGCAGCGCGGGCTGCCCGGCGACGATGTCGGAGCCCGCCGGGCGAATGTGCTTACCGGTCGGCACCGCGGTGGTGATGCCCACCTGCGCGCCCTCGACGGGTTCGGCGCCGCTGAACACGGCGGTGGTCAGTTCCACCGGCACCACCGCGTCGGCACCGGCCGGCATCGGTGCGCCGGTCATGATGCGGTGCGCAGTTCCCGGTGCCAGC
>NZ_MVPX01000044.1:0-20740 GCF_002043085.1 Gordonia sp. i37
ATGACATAGTGCCCCCCGCCGCTCTATGGCTCGAACGGGATCTCGTCAGAGGATGTGAAGTCACCGGCGACGATGCTGCGATCGAGGAGGTCACCGACCAGATCGAACGCGAACTCCTGCTGGCGGCGTCGAGTGCCGTCAAGCCGCGAGAGGACGGACGTAGAACATACGATCGTTGAGAATCCGAGCCAATCGGTGCGGGCGTAGTCGATGAGGTACCTCAGCTCGTGCTCGTAGGCACCTGCCAGTTCATGGTCCACGACGCGCTGCCCGCGCCGCGAAGTCATCGAGTGCGCCGAGCACGTTGTTCGCCTGCCACATCCGATTTCGGTTGAACCCGGTAAACTCCTGCAGAACCCCGGCATCCACCAGCGGGGTGATGGCTCGCCCGGCGTTGGTGGGGGGAGATGTCGAGTGCTGTTGCGACGGTACGGGTGTCGACGACGGGTTGGCGGAGAACGACGTCGAGGAGCCGCCTGGCCGCCGACCCCCGCCGTGCCCGAACCACGTCGTCCCATCGAGCACGAACGCTGCGTAGCTCGGAAACGAGTTGTGTGGCTTGATGAGTCGCGGAGATGGCCGCGGTGGCCATGATCTCGACGATCGGCGTAACATCCCCGGAGCGGTATGCCTCCAGAGTGCCGAAGTAGCGGTCGGTGTCGGCGAGCAGTCCGGCCGACACCGGCACCGTGACGTTGCGGGTCAGCCCGTGGCCACGCAGCATCGACTGCACGAGTGCACGGCCGGTGCGCCCATTTCCATCGGGAAACGGGTGGATCGTCTCGAACTGCGCATGCGCAATGGCGGCAGTGACGAGCGGCGACATGTCGAGACGACCCATGAAGGTGACCAGATCGTCGATGAGCTCGGGAACCCGCGCCGCGACCGGCGCCACGAACTCGGCATCGTGGGGGCCAACGCTGGAGCCACCGACCCACACCTGATCCGAGCGCCACCGGCCACCGATTTCGGGGTCTTGGTTTTCGGGGTCTTGGTTCTCCATCAGGGCGCGGTGCATGGCGAGGACGGAACGGGGATCGAGGGTCTCGGCGAGATCGATGGCCGCCGTCATCGCCGCTTCATTGCCGACAATCGCTGTGGCATTCCGCTTTACGGTACTCCCGAGTTCGGCGAGCGCAATCTGCTTGGCGCCGGAGGAGAGATTCTCGATCTGCGAGGACGACGCTGATTCCGAGCGCAGCAGGATCGCGGCGAAGGGCGCGACCTCATGGCCGAGGTCGGCATCGAACCGGGTGATGACCTGACTGGCGTCGGCCACCAGAGCCGACGTGGTCGGATGGAGAACGGGCGTGGCACCGGCGATGAACGGGACGACGGCCGCTTCGTAGGGCCCCCGGTACCGTGCGCGTTGGGCACGTGTGAGCAGATCCGGCGAGAGCGTTGGCGTCCACTCGACCACTTCGGCGGACACCGCGGGCCACGCTCCGGCTGCGGTG
Source organism: Gordonia sp. i37 (assembly GCF_002043085.1). Classification (NCBI taxonomy): domain Bacteria; kingdom Bacillati; phylum Actinomycetota; class Actinomycetes; order Mycobacteriales; family Gordoniaceae; genus Gordonia; species Gordonia sp. i37. The sequence continues at coordinate 1,458 of NZ_MVPX01000044.1, forward strand.
GAGGCTTCGGGTGGATCTGACGGCATGATCCGACCATACTCTCACTTATTCAATAAGTGAGAGTATGGTCAGTTGTGTTACTCAGACGGGCGTTCCGGACCTGTTTCCTCGGACAGGGTCGCCACTACGTCGGTCAGCCCGATCTCGCGGGCGCCTCATGCGACGGCGCCACGACTAGCGTGAGCTGTCCTGGGCAATGACTAGGCACTTGGAGTGCGAACGACGGAGGTGCGGTGAGAGATTGCCATCGTGGACTCGTCAGAAGGATGAGTGTGGCTGGCTGGGCCATTGACGACGACGTTTCCGTCAACCACGTCGTAAGCGCCGTCGTCGAGCAGACCGAACTGATGCTCCGCACTGCGGACGTCACCTGGGGACCATGCGTCGGCACTCGCGCCACCGACTACGGCCATCGTGTCGACTTCCTGACGGCAGGACCCCACGTGTGGGTCGAGGTCGACGTCGTACCCGCTGCGCGATACGTCTCCGCCACCTTCGCAATTGATGGTGCACCGCTGGAGAGAAGGGTCGCTGCGTTGCTACCTGACGTCGAGGGCGACGCGGATGGCGTGCGGATCGCGACGGGGCGTTCGCACGCGGTGCACGGGCACATGATGGGAGCTCTCGCCGCACTGATTGACGACCTCGACCGGGAGAGGGTGCTGACTCACTACGACGGCGCCCTCGCCTACGACGGGACACGTGTAGAACCGTGAACTGGACGGGCTGAGAAGTGCCGTTACACCGCGCGGGCGTGTAACCAGATCGCGTGATCGATATCCCATGCAGTGACCGTGCGTCCCAATCGTTCTGAACAGATCGGTGATGCGGCGCACAGAATCTCAGTGGCCTCTGTTGGGGTGACGTGGTGGCTGAGCGTTTTTCCGAACCACTTCAGGATCATCCGGTCCGGCTTGATCCGATCACTGTCGCCGACGAGCATCCAGAGGTATCCGCGCCGGACGCCGTGCGCGCCATCGCCGGGCACCTCGGCGAGTGCCGTGTCGACTCTCTCAAGGTCTTCAGGACGTGTAAGGAGAGCGGAGGCGTCGGCGAGTGTTTCGATGCTGTTCGCAGAGAGGATCTCTGCGTAGCGAATGCTGGCCTCGGCCTTGGTGATTCCCGACCGAGTTGAGGTCCGCTGTCTGTTGGTCACGGCGAGAAGCGCTTCGACCTCGAGTGATGCAAGGCGAGAACAGGGGTAAGGATCTTCAAGAGGCTGATCGTCGACGCTGATCACCGGTCGCTCAATGCCATTTGCGTCGGCGAACGCACGAACGAGTGGATCGACGACGCGGTCGTAGTGCGCAGCGATGCTCCACACAGCATCCAGAATACAGAGCGAGATGCTGCCCCAACGAGTCTTCCGTGGACCGGGGTTCAGGGCGACGACAGCATCAACCACGGTGTCCAGTGAGTCGAGATCAGTCGTCACGTTGGTCTCCTCGTCGGCGCCGTTGCCCTGCGTTGTTGGGGTATTCGTTCTGTCGGGCTGATGAGTTACATGCCGAGAACATCGACGTCTCGCGGTGTGACGAGCACTCGCAGCCCAGACCTGTGATGCGCATCCGCGAGTTCAGGCCATCGCCAACGGGGGCTGCATCTCGTCCGACGGCCTGTCGGTCTGCGGTCGGACCGTTGATCATGCTCTCGTGCAATCGCTATGACGCGACAGGCGGCAGTACGAGGACTGAGCCGTCTTTCTCTTGGACGATGTCGATGGTCACGTTGGCTCGTGAATCAGGCTGCTCGACAAGTGCACCGAGTTCCTGCAGGCGCCGCGATGTGTGGAGCAGCTTGTCCACGTCGCCGGGCGTGTAGAGAATGTCACGCTTGCCGCGAGATCTGTCGAGCTGCATGGACGACAGCCGCAGAAGGACGGCACTGAGCCGAGTGGCGAGCGCGTCGGTTTCGCGTTCTTCCACCTGCAGCGTCTGGACGAACCGTTCGAAGGGATTGCCCTCGTCGTGTTGCGCGTGCTCCACCGCCTGCAAGATGAGTGTGCGTCGCTTCAACTCGATCGAAGTCCGGGCCAACTGCACGTGAACGTAGAACTCGCCGGCAGGATCATCGAGCGTCGCGATCTCGCGCGTCAACTTGCCCAACTCGATGCTGCCGTCCCCAATGTTGGCCAACGCCTTTTCCCACTTGGTGATTCGCGATTCCGCTCGTGCCATCGCCGTGTCGATCACGTTGACCGCGCTGTCGAGACCCAGACTCACACCGAGCTTTCCCTTGTCGAGAACGATGGATGTCGCCTTGGTGATCGCGCTCTTGCATCCCTGCAGTTCGTGCTGTTCGTCGGCGAGTTTGTCGGCGTGGAGCCGCTGGAGAAGCTCGGTGATGTGCTCGATTGCTTGCTGACGCTTCTGGTCGGCGTGCGCGCTCGCGGCAACCGCGACGGCCATCAGTACGAGTGGCGCAGCAACCGTGACTGCTGCGGCTCCGGCGGCTGCTCCTGCCACCCCGGCCTTCCCGGCGCTGACCGGTACGAACTTGGCTTGAGCAGCGATCTTGCCACTCTCGTTGACCAGCGCACCGTATATTGCACCGTTGCCCGCCCCCTTCGCGGCCATCGGAGTGAGCGCACCGGTGGCCATCTGCGCTGCGGCCTTTGCTGGGACCACCATGCGGTACATCGTCTCGCCACCGTCGGCCACAACCTTCGGAGTTCGGGTGACGAGCAGCGATAATTGTTGGGCGAGTGGACTGGCAGCCGACAACGCCAGACCGCTCGATCGGTCGACCGGGCCGTGTAGCGAGTGTGCCTCGAGAGTGGCAATCGGCGCATCAGCGAAGGCCGCCAAGGCACTTCGCAGACCGTCGAGGCGCTCCGGCGTCATGGAAACGTCGTCGACCACCGCAGGGATCGTGGTGTCACGCGTCGTCAGCGTCCATACAGGAACAACTTCGCCAGCAGGGTCGGACATCGGTACCTCTTTGCCGTTCTTAGGTTTGTGAACGAGCTGAATGTATCGGACGAGTCCGACATTGCCCAGGTCTCATCCGATCGGACCACACGCCGTGGGAGTCGCGGCGAATTCGTACACCGAAATGGCTAACAACCGGAGACCCAGCTGCGACACTCTTGCTGAGCGCACCACCGCGTGCGTCGGCGATGGAGTACAACTCGGAATTGCCGCGTGCGGTTGCCTTGAAGGCCCCTCTGTATCCAGGGAGAGCCGTAATCTGGTCGATGTGCTGCCGACGTCGCCCCGAGCATTGAGAGATCCGGAACTGCGGCGTCGTCGGGTTGACGAGGCGAAGACTGTGGAATCCGTGCTGGAGTTGAACCGGCTTGTCTGGCGTATCAGCAGGCGCGAGCGGTGCGAGGACCGGCTGCCATATCTCGACCCAACGTATGGTGGTGTCAACGCCGACGTGATTGTGCTGCTCAAAGCACCGCAGGCAGACGCGGACCCTCGTAGGGGAGAGGGTCGCTTGATCTCGTTAGATAACGACGACGATGTTGCCGCAGTGCTATTTGACCTGTTTGCGGAGCTCGGGATCGACAGATCCCGGTGCGTGGGGTGGAACATCTGTCCGTATCCAACTGTTGGCTTCGATCCCAATTCGGACGAACTGAGCAGAGGCAGAGGCGATTTCGACGCATTCCTTCGTCTGTTGACGCGCCCGAAGGCAATCCTCGTTCTCGGCTCGGCCGTGCGACGTGGGTGGCTCGACCATTCATTTGATGAGCTTCTGGGTTCGGAGATGCGTGTCGTGTTTGGGCCTTCGCCCTACGGCATCGATCGACGGCGAGGCGCTCGTGCGAGCCTACGAGAAAGCTTGCTGGACGCGTTCGAACGAAACGCAGACAGATGACTCTTTGTGGATATGAATCGCCCACCTTTGGAACGTGGCCGGCTCGAGTATGACGAGGAATGAGCCTCAGGCGCGCGTAGCTGGGTCCTACCGCCCACCCGCCTCCTCCGCCTCCGTCCGCTCCCGCATGAGTCAGCAGCGTTCCAAGGACACCGCCCCCGAGGTCGAGGTCCGCAAGGCACTCCACGCGAGGGGCGTCCGCTTCCGCACCGATGTCAAGCTCGAGCCGGACATGCGCACCCGCGCGGACATCGCGTGGCGAGGGATGAAGCTCGCAGTCTTCGTCGACGGGTGTTTCTGGCACGGATGTACCGAGCATGCCACCCGCCCGGCGGCGAATCGGGAGTGGTGGGCGAACAAGCTTGACGCGAACATCGCTCGAGATCGCCGCACCGACGCTGCGCTCCAGGAGCGCGGGTGGACCGTCCGACGCTACTGGGAACACGAGGCACCGTCGGCGATCGCCGAAGACATCGTCACCACGATCGAACGCTTGCGAACGGCGCAAAGGCATTGACGGACGGTTCATCTGATCGATGGACACCGGTGTCCCGCTTTCAGTGGGACACAGGGTCGTATCTGGCCCGTTTTGTCTGTGAGGACGGGTAGAAGTCTTGGAGGAGCCTCCACTGAGACCGGTCAACCGATAGGGTGCATCCGGTTTCATGAGCACAAGTAACGATCGCGACGAGTGGGCAGGAGTGAGACCAGCGATGACCGAGAACGCACGCCCCCAGATCGAGCTCGACGCGACCCAGGACCGAGTTGCCGAGGCTGCCGCCGACGAACGGCTGATCGTGATTGCCGGCGCCGGCCAAGGAAAGACCGAGGTCGTCACCGCACGCCTCCAGTCCCTCATCGAGGAGGAGGATCTCTCCGCATCCGTAGAACTGTTGGTCCTGAGCTTCTCGCGAGCCGCGGTACACGCGGTCCGTTCCCGGCTGTCCGAGCGCGACATGGCCGAGGTCAACGTCAGAACGTTCGACTCGTTCGCGTCGCAGCTCCTGCTCGAGGCAGATGTCGAGCCCGCAATCGGATTCGAGGCGCGTATCCGACAGGCAACTGAGTTGCTGGCAGACGATGACGATGTCGCCGACCTGATCGAGTCCCTCCGCCACGTCGTCGTCGACGAGGTGCAGGATCTGGTCGGAGATCGTGCCGACTTCGTGTGGGCACTGCTGTCGAACCTCTCCGACGACGCCGGGTTCACGGTCCTGGGCGATCCTCTCCAGGGCATCTACGACTTCGTCCTCGACGAGTCCACCGCACCCACGACATCCCCTGAACTTCTCGACCGCATCTCCACCGAGCTCGGTGCCACCGAGGTGAGCCTGTCGACCAACTACCGAGCGCGCGGCGCAGACTGCATCAGGGCAGCCGAACTCGGTCCGCTTCTGCGGAGCGAGACCAAGCCCGACGAAGCACTGTCTGTGCTCCGCGGATTCCGCGATACCCTTCCGCACGTCGACAGAGTCGAGGACTGGTCATTCCTCGGCCTCTACGCCGGCCGCAGCGCAATCCTGTGCCGCAGCAACGCCGAGGTCCTGCGCATCTCCCGAGAACTCGTCGACGAAGGCATCGCCCACGCGGTGCGTCGGCCCGCTCAGTTGTTCGGGGCGGCGAAGTGGATCGGATCCGCCCTCGGCTCCCTGCAGGGACCAATCGTCGCCCGTTCCGATGTGGAACTGCGGCTCGAGCAGATCCTGGATGAAGCAGACGCCGAGGACGCCTGGTATCTGCTGAAGTCCGCTGAGCAACGTGGCCGGGGCATCGATCAGATCGACCTGGACCGCCTGCGCCGTCGTCTGGGAGCCGGAATCGTGCCGCTGACCCTGACCGAAGGTGACGACGATATGAGGATCATCGTCTCGACGGTCCACCGCGCCAAAGGCCTCGAGTTCGACAACGTCTTCATCACCGACTGGTCGGACCGACCGGACGAGGATGACCCGTGGGCGCCGATCCGTCTCGAGTATGTGGCGCTGACCCGCGCCCGGGACACGATCGTCATGGTGACCACACCGCGCCGACATTCCGTGGTCAGCGAGTGCCGCTGGCTTCCGGATCGGCTGCAAGAACGCATGGGCCCCAAAGGCAAATCGAGGGCTCGGGCCCTGGAGATCGGCTACGGCGACAGCTACGCCGCGCGACCGGTCGCTGTCGACAACGCCTCGGTTGCTCAGGTCCAGGCCGCACTCGACGAACTCACACCCGGCGTCGCGGTCGAGGCAGAACTGGATCGCATGCGTTCCGACGCGCAGCGCCCCATCTATGCGCTGACAGCCAATGGCCGGCCGATCGGCCACACCACCGACGAGTTCGGCGAGGACTTCTCCGCCACATTCAAGGTTCGGCCGGGTCAATGGCCGGCCGCGCTGACCGACATGGTCTTGGTCTCGGTCGAGACAGTGGCGGGTGACCCGAATATCGCCGTCGAGGCGGGCGCAGGCGCTGGCGGCTTCTGGCTTGTTCCGAGAGTGGCCGGTCTTGCGAGACCGCTGTGGGATGTGATGGAGAAAGTGGGATGAGCGTGCAAGAAGAGCTGGCCGAGAAGTATCGATTCCGCGAAGAGATGGTCGACGCGCTGGAGGCCGACCTCATCGGACCGGGCGAAGGCGAGCACGAGGTGATCGGCGAAGCGCCACTGAGCCGCTACATCGTCGGAGCGCTGTGGCCGCGTCCCGCCGACGAAGAGGACGCCGAAGACGTCGAACAAGAACACGAGACCGAACCCACCGGAGCGGAGGCGGATGGGGAATCCGACGAGGGCAGCCCGGTCGCGCAGGCGCGTATGCGATTCCCGTCGTCGGTCGGTATGACGTTCTCGGTCCGGGCTTCGGCCGGATCCGTCACGATCACGCCGCGCGCTGCTCGGTATCAGCAATTGATCGACGACGACGAAGCAGCGGAAGGCTGGACGCGAATCCCTCTGGAAGCCGAAGCAGTCGGTCAGCAGCTTCAACGTCCAGGTGTGTACCGCGACGATATCGGTCCGGGTTTGCAGCTCTATCGCTTCGTCCGGCCGGAACGAGACGGCAAGGTCACCGTCACGGTAGCGCTCAACAACACCGCGATCTCCGTCAAAGGCGATATGCGAGACGCCATCTCGTGGTTCCAGGTCGGCATCACCGTCCAGACCCAGCACGCCGACATCGTCGATCGCTCGGTCGCTCACAACATCGGCAGCGACCCGGACCTCGACACGGCCGCGCTGATGTACCGTAACGCCCACACCTTCGCGATCGGGCATGGCTGCGCTGCCGAGTGGGACCTGGACTCGGTGGACAACGGTGCCGTCGCGAAGGTCTCCACGACCTTCATCCCCACGCACGAGGTTCATCGCGCCAAGCCCGGCAAGGTCAAGAATCTCGACCTGCGGATGGCGTCACTCGCGGACGATCCCATCGACACCATCAGTGAGAACCTGCGAGGCCTCACCGGCCAGTACCGCGAGTGGATCGGCACAATCGAAGCCGACATCCAGAATGGCGACGCGGTGGCCGGCGACGATCTGAAAGGCGTTGCTGCCCGACACATCGCGGAGATGCGGAAGGCCGCCGACAGAATCGATGCCGGAATCCGGCTACTGGAGGACAACCCCGAGGCGCTCCGAGCCTTCCGATTGGCCAATCGCGCAATGCAATTGCAGCGAGCACGCCAGGATTGGGTGCGTGGCGGCGCCAAGGGCACGGTCGGCGATGGTTCGGACGCCACATGGCGCCCATTCCAGATCGCCTATGTCCTGCTGAACCTTCCCGGGATCACCGACCCGACGCACGACGACAGGGAGGTGGCGGATCTTCTCTGGTTCCCGACCGGCGGTGGTAAGACCGAGGCATACCTGGGGTTGGTGGCCTTCGTCATCTTGCTGCGGCGTATCCGCAATTCCTCGGCCATGGGCGTTGCCGTCATCATGCGATACACATTGCGCCTGTTGACCATTCAGCAGTTTGAGCGCGCATCCATGCTCATGTGCTCACTCGAGACCGTGCGCAAGGACAATCCCGATCTCGGGTCCAGGCCATTCTCCATCGGCCTGTGGGTCGGTGCGGGCGCCACCCCGAACTCGGTCGCCGAGGCGCGGACATCGCTCAAGAAGCTGGCCATGCTGCAGGATCTCCAGGAAAAGAATCCTGTCCAGCTCACCCAGTGCCCGTGGTGCGGAGCGTTCCTCAACCACGAGAACTACTCAGCAGAGCGCCGGCCTTTTGACCACCTCGTCATCGCGTGCAAGACCCCATCGTGTGACTTTCGAGGAGGGCTTCCGGTCCACCTCGTGGACGAGGATGTGTACCGCGAACGTCCAGAACTCATCTTGGGCACCGTCGACAAGTTCGCGATGATGGCGTGGAATGAGAACGTGGGCAAGCTCTTTGCGCGTGACGGCAAGGGCACTCCGCCCGAGTTGATCATCCAGGACGAGTTGCACCTGATCTCGGGTCCGCTCGGCTCGATGGTGGGCCTGTACGAGACGGCCGTCGACGCCGCATGTTCGGTCCCGTCACTCAACGATGAATACAACCGGGCCAAGCCCAAGGTCATCGCATCCACCGCGACCATCCGACGCGCCGACGAACAGATCGATTCCGTCTTCGCACGATCTGCAGCGCTGTTTCCGCCTCCGGGTATCGACCCCGATGAATCCTTCTTCGCCGAACCATCGAGCAAGGACGAACTCGGGACGCGCCGCTACGTCGGGGTGATGGCGTCCGGAACCAGCCACGCAACTTTGATGGTTCGCGTCTATTCGGCGCTCTTGCAGGCCGCGAGCGACGTCGAGGGTGACGACGATACGCGGGACCCCTACTGGACCCTTCTGGGCTACTTCAACAGCTTGCGAGTACTCGGCAGTGCTTACCTGCAGGTCGAGGGAGACGTCCAGGAGCGCCTCGGGGTTGTCGCCAAGCGCAATGGAACCGAGAAGCGTGCGAGGGTGCTTCTCAGCGAGTTGACAAGTCGGGTGCCATCGTCGGAGATCCCCGGAAGGCTCAAGGCACTCGAACAGCGACTGGGCGGCAAGCACAGACCGAACGACGTGGTTCTGGCTACCAACATGATCTCGGTGGGAGTCGACATCGACCGGCTCGGCCTTATGACAGTGATGGGCCAGCCGCAGGCGAGTGCCGAGTACATTCAGGCAACCAGCCGTGTCGGGCGCCAACATCCCGGCCTCGTGGTCACCATCTTCAACTCGGCCCGCTCACGTGATCGCTCGCATTACGAGAGTTTCCGACCCTTCCACCAGTCGCTGTATCGCGCGGTCGAGGCCACCAGCGCAACACCTTTCGCAGCCCGGGCCAGAGATCGGGGCTTACACGGCGTGCTCGTCTCGATGGCGCGTCTCCTCATCGGAGGGCTGTCAGGCAACGGTTCCGCACATCTGGCGGCCGACGAATGGGACGCACTGGCCGAGGTTGTACGCCTGATCGTCGAGAGAGTGCAGAGGGTTGCCCCCGATGAGGCCGAAGCAACCGAGGATCAACTCGCGGCGCTTCTCAAGGTGTGGGCCGACGAGGGCGAGAAGCGCGAGAACATGAAGTACCAGAACAAGAACCTGGAGGCCGCGTTGCTGGTGCGACCCGAGGAGGCTCTGACCGATGAGGAGATCGAGTACTCCCAACGTGACGTGCCCTGGCCGACACTGCAAAGCATGCGAGACGTGGACGCCGAAAGCAGCCTATACCAGATTCCGCTGAAGAAGGTGAAATGAAAACCAACAACGTCAAGGCCCGTCGTAGTCAGCTTCTCAGCACGTACGGAATCGGTGGTCTCTTCCCTTCGGAGACAACGAGCTTCATGATCTCCGGCTTGCATGAATGGCATGAGGATGCGTGCCCACCCATCAGCGAGCCGCGTCTCGCGCGATCCCTCGGCGTCGCGGAGCTCAAGTCCCCACCGGCCGGTGGGAAACGCGATGTGCCGGTCGTGCGTTTTCCGGAGACGCAGATCTGCCCTGCGTGCCGACGCGTCGGGACGACTGCGCACCTGGGTGGCGATTGGAATGCCTCGCACTGTCGTTGCAAGGAAGGGCGTGTGGGCGCAGCTCTGTCACCGTTCCGTTTGATCACCGCTTGTGCGCGTGGACATATCGACGAGTTCCCCTTTTTCCAATGGCTACATAGGGGTCCCTCGGCGTCAGGGGATCAGAAGCATGAGATGCGCATGCAAACGCTGGGACGCACCTCGTCTCTTGATGACCTCGAGCTCGAGTGCACCTGTGGCGTGGAGCCCCGAAGCCTCGATGGGGCGACCAGCACGACGGCGATGAAAGGTGTCATCCGATGCAAGGGCCGGCGGCCGTGGTTGGGGGGCGAATACTCCGAGGACTGCGCCGAGACTCCTCAGGTGCTCCAACGTGGTGCATCCAACGTGTGGTTCCCGGCGGTACGGTCGACGATCTCCATCCCGCCGTACTCGGAGGCCCTCGCGAAGTTCGTCAACAAGCACTGGACTGTCCTCGAGGATCCGAACCTGGCCGGCGAAGCCCTCATCCGCAAGATCGCCGAGGACTCTCGGCGATATTCCTATGAGCAGATCATGGCCGAGATCGAACGGCGTCGCGGTGAAGAACAGGCAGACGACGTCGACGAACAACAACTCCGCCGCCAGGAGTTCGCCAAGCTCATCGAGGGGCGGGAAGAATCCGACGAGTCCGACTTCGTCTGCGAGAAGACGGTCACCCGAGGCCAATTCCCCGACGGCGTGCCGGAGATCTTCACCGATCTGCGGAAGGTGACACGTCTCCGCGAGGTCCGCGCCCTGCGTGGATTCTCCCGACTGTCCGGGGAATCCGACCCCGACACACTCTGCAAGCTCGCACCCGAGCCCCTTTACTGGCTCCCCGCCATCGAGGTCATCGGCGAAGGGATCTTCCTCGCCCTCGATCGCAAGGAGCTGACAGACTGGGCGACAACGACTTTCGCCGAGCAGCGCCGACGCAAGCAACAGGACTCAGCGAACAGGCAGGCCCGACAGTTCAAGCGCCCGCCCATCACGGTCGACATCTCCAAGGTCGCGATCCACACCCTCGCCCACGTGCTGATCGATCAGCTCTCCCTGGATGCCGGCTACCCGGCATCCTCGCTTCGGGAGCGACTCTTCGTCGACGAGGACATGGCCGGAATCCTCATCTACACCGCCAGCTCCGACTCGGCCGGAAGCCTCGGTGGTGTGGCCTCTCAGGCCGATCCGACCAAGTTTGCCGCCGCCATCGAGGAGGGCCTGACGAGGTTGTCGTGGTGTTCGTCCGATCCCGTGTGCATCGAGTCGCCGGCGTCGGGAACCGACGCTCTGAACATGGCCGCCTGTCACGCGTGCGTGTTGGCGCCGGAAACCTCGTGCGAGCTCAACAACACGCTGCTGGATCGCGCGCTGCTGTTCGGTACCCACGAGCCCGGGGAAGAGGACGCAGGCCTCTTCAGCGGGTATCTCGCGCAGGCATAGGCTGCGAACCGGGCAGTATTCGAGGAGGCTGGGTCGTGGCTGATATCGCTGCAGGTGAGCGCATCATCGTCCGAGATGAGGAGTGGCTCGTCCGCTCGGTGCGCGCCACCGAGTTGGACGGCACCCGCGTTGAGGTGACCGGTGTCAGTGAACTTGTCCGTGACCAGGACGCGGTGTTCTTCGATCACCCGGACCTCGACACCATTGACCGGCTCGACCCGCGCCAGGGCCAACTGGTCGCCGACGTGTCGCCCGGATTCCGACGGACCCGCCTTTGGTTGGAGTCGGTGCGACGCAGCAGCCCGGTGCCCGCTGCCGACACGCGTATTGCCGTCGGGCACCAGGCCCTGCTTGACCGGATGGACTACCAGCTCCGTCCGGCCGCGCAGGCATTGGAAAACCTGCGCCCACGCATCCTGATCGGTGATGCCGTGGGACTGGGCAAGACCCTGGAGATCGGTATCCTGCTCTCCGAACTGATCCGACGCGGACGGGGCGAGCGCATTCTTGTGGTCACTCCCCGCGCGGTGCTCGAACAATTCCAGCAGGAGCTGTGGACGCGTTTCGCGATCCCACTGATCCGACTGGATTCCGCCGGCATCCAGAAGGTGAAGCAAGCCCTCCCCAGTTCACGCAACCCGTTCAGCTATTACAAGCGGGTGATCGTGTCCATCGACACCCTCAAGAACCCGGCCCGGTACAAGCATCACCTCAAGAGCCAGCACTGGGATGCTGTGGTGATCGACGAGTGCCACAACGTGATCAATCGAGGAAACCAGAACAACGAACTCGCCAGACTGCTTGCAGCGCAGACGGATGCCCTCATCCTGGCCAGCGCCACCCCGCACAATGGCAAACAGGAGTCGTTTGCCGAACTGGTCTCGATGCTCGATCCGACGGCCATCGTCGATCCCAGGAACTACGAGGCCAAGGACATCAAGCACCTCTACGTGCGACGGCACCGCAACTCGCCAGACGTCAAACTCGACGTCGCCCACAAGTGGAAGGCCCGCCGCAAGCCCGATGTCCTCGGCGTCGAACCGAATCCCGCAGAGTTGCAGGTTCTTCGCGAACTGGAGGATGTCTGGTTGCACCCGAGCGGGCGGCCCGTCATCGAAGGCAAAGGCCGACAGCTCTTTCCGTGGACCCTGTATAAGGCGTTCCTCTCGTCGCCGCGCGCCCTGCGGGCCAGCATCGGACGGCGCCTGAAGACCATCGACAACGACCGCGACCGGGAAGCGGTGGCACTGCTTCGACTCGACGATCTCGCAGCCAGGGCCGAGAAGACCTCCCCGGCCAAGCTCGATGCACTCGTCTCCTACCTCGACTCGATCGGTGCGGGCAAGGATTCGGATACCCGGGCGGTCATCTTTTCCGAACGCATCGACACGCTGGACTGGCTCCAAACCCATCTGCAGAAAAAGCTGAAGTTCTCCGCCAAGGCCGTCAATGGACTCCTCCCCGTGGAGGTCCTGCACGCCGGCCTCTCGGACGAGAAGATCCAATCTGTGGTGGAGGGATTCGGGCAGAAGGCTTCCGCGATCCGTATTCTCGTCGCCTCCGACATGGCATCGGAAGGCCTCAACCTCCACAAGGAGTGCCACCACCTGGTGCACTACGACCTGCCCTGGTCGTTCATCCGCATCCAGCAACGCAACGGCCGCATCGACCGATACGGCCAAGTGCACGCACCCCAGATCACGGCGTTGGCACTGACCACCGACGACGACGTCACCGACGACCTCAACGTCGTCACCAAGCTGCTCCTGAAAGAAGACGAGGCCAACCGTGCCCTCGGTGACGCCGAAGTGCTCCTCGACCTCCACGACGCCAAGATCGAAGAAGAAACTGTCATGGAGGCCATCCGCACCCAGCAAGACCTCGACACCGTCATCCCCGAACCCACCCCCGAGAAGCTCAATCCCTTTGCCCGACTGATGATCAAGGGCGGCGAGCACGAGAACGAGCCGGCCCCGGACACCTCCGTCAGGCTGTCGTTCTTCGACGATGACGACAACTACCTCACCGAAGAACTGGCCGACATCGCCACCGATAAGGGGGCGACGAAGCTCGACGTGTATCGCGAGGCCGACAAGGACCTCATCGCGTTCACCCCACCCGACGACCTGATCACCCGATTCCGTGACCTCCCACCGGATTACCGGGCCGAGCAGGGAATCGAAGAGCGCCTTCGCCTGACCGGCAGCCCCGACGTCGCCAAGGAGCGTCTCGCCCGTGCACAGAAGGCGCAGGACACCTCGTGGCCCGACGTGCACTTCCTCACCCCGATCCATCCCGTTCTCGATTGGGCGGGTGACCGTGCCGTGGGACGATTCGGTCGCAACGAGATCCCCGTTGTCACCGGCGCCGTCGATCGCGTCTACTTCCTCACGCAGGCCGTGTGGTCCAACGACGACGGACGACCGGCCATCGCCCACTGGGGTGCGGTCACCGGGCTGCCACGGTCACCTGAGGTCGACGACTTCGAGACCATCGTCGAGATCTCGGGACTGAGCGAAGACGCGACCAACCCCGGCATCGACGACGATCGGCTCGCGGAATTGCAGGATCTCGTGCCCACCGCTGTCGATGCTGCTCTCGCCCACATCCGCGACCGCCGCGAGGACTTCGAACAAGACCTCCTCGACCGCGTCGACCGATACCGCGCCGGCCTGACCAAGTGGGAACAGTCGGCACTGAAGATCGCCACCGAGCCAGGCAAACGCAAGGACAGCAGACTCGAGATCGAGAACACCGCGGGCAGCTGGTCCACCATCATCGACTCCCTCGCCGCATCCGGGGACCCGTTTGTGCGCGTGGTCGGTGTCATCATTCCGAAGCCCAAGGGGTGACACGATGTTCGATTCCATCCACAACGTCAACGACTTTCTCTCCGAGCACTGGCTCGCCGAGGTCTTTCCGTCATCCCTGAAAACCCTGGCGCGCCAATGGAAGGAGTGGTCCGAGCAGGGTAAGTCCACACCGGTCAAGGGGCTCACAGCGATCGCGTCCGGCTACATCAAAGACCTGGGCGACCTGCCGTGGGACGGCGACACGCTCACCGACAGGGTCACCGAGTTACATGCGGTGCTGCTCGATGCCGTTGGCCTCAAAGCAGATCCGGTCATCCTGGAGACCCGACAGGCCGAAACGCCCATCGATCTTCCGCTGCTTGCGCGATATCCGAGTGCCACCACCACCGACTCCCTCCACATCCTGCAGGCATTCCCCGTCGACAACGCCGATGCGCTGTTCGGCGGCGATGCCGAACTGGTGGAACCGCTGACCATCCACCAGAGCAGCGAGAAACTCCAACCCCTGTGTGGGGTCAGCGAAGCGATCACCCAGGTCTTTGTCAGCGACGATGCACCCCGATACCTGATGGTCGTCGCGGGAAGCGTGGTGCTCCTCACCGACGTCGGCCGCTGGTCGGAGGGCCGCTACCTGGCCTTCGATGTCGCCACCGCCTTGGACCGACGTGACGACAAGGCCAACGGCGAACTGTCCTGGCATGCCGGCCTGTGGTCGGCCAATGCTCTTCTGCCCGATGAGGACGACGGCAAGGCCGAACTCGACCGCTACACCGAGAGCTCCGAGAAGCACGCCGTCGGCGTCAGCGAAGACCTGCGCGAAGGCCTCCGGATCTCGATCGAGAAGATCGCCAACGAAGTGCTCACGCGGCGGCGCGAGAAGGGCCTCGCCGTCGAAGGCATCCCCGAACTACCGCGAGATCTCACCACTCAGTCGCTACGGTTCCTCTACCGAATCCTGTTCCTGCTCTTCGCTGAGGCACGACCCGAACTCGGAGTGCTCCCGGTCGGAACACCGGAGTACGAATCCGGCTACGGACTGGATCGCCTACGTGAACTCGTCCAGGTGCCCCTCACCGGACGCTCCGCCGACGGACATCATCTCCATGACTCCCTCGACCTGCTGTTCACGCTCGTCAACACTGGCCACAACCGTGGTGGCCGCGACACCGACGGTCTCGTGTTCGAGCCCCTACGCTCCGACCTGTTCGATCCTCCGAAGACGCCGCTCGTCGACGGTGAGGGCATGCGGATCAGTAACCGTGTGCTGCAAGAGGTTCTGAACCTTCTGCTGCTGTCGAAACCGTCCAAGCGCAAGGGTTCTCAGCGCGGCTACATCTCCTACGCGCAGCTGGGCATCAACCAGCTCGGTGCCGTATATGAGGGCCTGATGTCCTTCAGCGGACTCATCGCCACCGACGATATGGTGGAGGTGGCCAAAGACGGCAACGCCGACAAGGGATCATGGCTGGTTCCCTCCACCAAGTCCGGCGACTACGACGAGAAAGACATCGTCTGGCGCGAGGACCGGCTCACCGGACGCAAGGACATCGTTAGACACCCCAAGGGGAGTTTCGTTTTCCGTCTCTCGGGACGCGACCGCCAGCGAAGTGCCTCGTACTACACCCCCGAGGTGTTGACCAAGTGCGTTGTCAAACATGCTCTGGCCGAACTGATCACGGACGACACGCGAGCGCAGGATATCCTCGAATATCGCATCTGTGAGCCCGCGCTGGGCAGCGGCGCGTTCCTCAACGAGGCCATCAACCAGTTGGCCGCCGAGTACTTGAAGCGCCGGCAGGACGAACTCGAAGAG
Organism: Gordonia sp. i37; assembly: GCF_002043085.1. Lineage (NCBI taxonomy): Bacteria > Bacillati > Actinomycetota > Actinomycetes > Mycobacteriales > Gordoniaceae > Gordonia > Gordonia sp. i37. The sequence continues at coordinate 17,352 of NZ_MVPX01000044.1, forward strand.
CCGATCAAGCCGGAGAAATACACCGAGGAACTCCAGAAGGTCAAGGCGTACTTGGCCCTGCACCGTGCCTACGGTGTCGACCTCAACTCAACCGCCGTTGAGCTCGCCGAGGTCTCGTTGTGGCTCAACGTGATGCACAGCGGTCTGCAAGCGCCGTGGTTCGGTCTGCACCTCAGACGCGGCAACTCCCTCATCGGCGCGCGGCGCGCCACATACGATCTGACAGCACTCGGTCGCGCAAAGAAGAGTTGGCTCAAAACGCCGCCCGTTGACCGGCCGCCGTCGGAGGGCGCGATCGGCGACGGCGAGATCCACCACTTCCTGCTTCCCTCCGACGGTTGGGCCGCAGTCGCAGATGCGAAGCAGGCCAAGGAGTTGGCACCGGAAGCTGCCGCGGCACTTCGTGAATGGCGAAAAGGTGTCACCAAGAAGCCGAGTCAGAAACAAGTCGAGCGGCTCAAGGCGCTGGCGACGCGCGTGGAACGCTTGTGGGCATTGGTGTTGCGTCGTATGGAGATCAGTGAGGAGCAGATCTCCCGGCATATCGATGTCTGGGGAGCCGAGATCCCGACGACCAAGGACGCGGTCCCTCGCGAGAAGGTAGAGGAAGATCTACACAACCCAGACGGTCCATACGAACGGCTGCGCCTGGCAATGGATGCATGGTGTGCATTGTGGTTCTGGCCGCTCACCGGATCGGGCACCGGCGACGGACCAGGCCAACCTGGCCCGCCCGATCTCGATGAGTGGATCGTGACGCTCGAAGAGCTATTGGGCGCCGCCGGGATAAGAAAGGTCGACAAGGCCCAGCGATCGTTCCAGGACCTCGCCGAGGGTTACGAGCAACTCGCAGAGATCGATCAGCAGGATCGAGAGTTTTCCGGCATGCGGTCCATCCCCGATCTGCTGTTGCGTCATCAATGGTTGGGCACGGCGCGGGGGATAGCTCAGGATCAGGGATTCTTTCACTGGGAGTTGGACTTTGCGCAGATCTTTGATCGGGGAGGGTTCGACTTGCAGGTGGGCAATCCGCCGTGGGTGCGTCCAGATTGGAAGGATGATCAGACACTTGCGGAGGTAGAACCATTTTTCCTCCTTGAGGAGAAGATTCCGGAAAAGACATTCAAAAGTCGTCGCCATTCGGTACTCGAAGATCTCCCGGCGCGTTTGAATTATATTTTCCAGCTGGATTCGTGGGCAGGGATGGCCACCTTTCTCTCCTCTTCAGAGGAGCATGAGGTGCTAACGGGACTTCGGCCCAACTTGTATATGAACTTTATGGAGCGTACTTGGCGGAATTCCGGCGGTGAAGGGGTGGTTGGATTGATCCACCCGGAGAGCCACTTCACCGACCCAAAGGCCCGATCTCTCCGAAATGAGACGTACCGCCGACTTCGGCGACACTGGCAATTCATCAACGAGCTTCAGCTGTTTTCGGAAGTGGACCATCACACGCTATACGGACTTCATGTATACGGTAAGACACAGAAGCCCAGCTTTATCCAAGCGGTTTGGCTAATGGAGCCAGCGACTCTGGATGCGTCCCTTGCGGGCGAGGGGGCCGATATCCCGGGTATCCAGCGCCCTTGGGGAGGCTGGGATCTAAGGCCTCATCCAGATCGAATCGTCCCGGTCGACGAAGGCGTACTGGCAGATTGGGTCAAGCTATTTGACTCGGAACAAGTTAGGCCCAGTGAGGCCAGGCTGCTTCGGCCGCTCACGAGAGAGGACTCCGACGTGCTGGGGGTCCTCGCCGAGCAACCCGTGCGACTTCGGAACATAGGCTACCGATGGTCGAGTATTTGGAATGAAAAGATCGCGAAGCAGGACGGTTACATTGAGTGGCGAACTAAAGAATCGAATTCTTGGAGCGAAGTCGTTATTCAAGGTCCGCATTTCACAGTAGCCAATCCGTATGCCCGCGAGCCCAACAAGGGTTGCAAGAACAACAGCGACTACACCACCTGGGACCTCGAATCCCTCCCAGAATCGGTGATCCCACGAACCAACTACCAGCGCGCCTGCGACCGCGATACCTACGACGCCGGTATCCCGAAATGGGGGGATCGGCCCGCGACGGACTTCTGGCGGGTCGCGTGGAGGAACATGACCCAACCGGGGTTGGAAAGATCACTGCACGCAGCCCTTGTCAGACCGGGGGTAGCACATGTAAACACAGTCAACTCGTTGACTGTGTGTACATGTGCTACCACCTGTAAACAGTTGTCGAGCCCTGACGGGCTCTCCGATGTACGCAAGACCGCACTTGTTGCGGGATTGTGGGCGTCACTTCCGTACGACTACCTGGTAAAGGTCAGCGGCCGCCCGCATGTGCAGACAGAAGTCGTCGACCGGTTCCCTGCCCCAGTTGATCACCCAGCAGCCCAACAACTCCTCCTTCGCACGCTGCGCCTGAATTGCCTGACGCGCGACTACGCAGAACTCTGGGATTCTCTGTACGAGAAGGAATTCACCAACGATTCGTGGACCGCACCATTCGACTCATTGTTGGACCCACTCGGAGTGAGCACGCACAAGTGGACGATGAAGACCCCACTTCGCACCGACTTTGAGCGCCGTGCAGCGCTCGTCGAGATCGACGCACTGTCGGCGCTCATGCTCGGTCTGACCGCCGAACACCTCGCATTGATGTTCCGCGCGCAATTTCCGGTGCTCCGCAAATACGAATACGAAATGTACTTCGACCGGAAGGGGCGCAAGATTGCGAAAGACCACCACGCACAGGGGGTTCACCAGCAGAAGGACGACTTCAAGCTGCTCCAGGCGTGGATGAACGGCGAGGACTGCGGCGACCTTCTCGAGCGATACACGCCGTTCGCGCCCGATGACGACCACGATGAACCGTGGTTCTACAAGCCAGACCGTGAGGCCGAGATGCGCGCAGCGTATGCCGACTTCGAACAGCGATTGGCCATCAGCGAATGACCGCACCGAATCCGAGCCTCCCATCGCTGCTTGCGCTGGAGACCCAGGACTCGATCGTCGAGTACCTCTCGACGACGTTCGCGCTCTCAGATCCCGAAGCGCAACAGGCACTTCGTGCCTTCCTCGCCGATCCGCAGACCGGGATCTTCCGCGGCCCCTACCTCAAGATCCGCACGCCCTACCAGCCCGTCGGAACCGGGTGGGTCTCACCACTGGAGTGGATGCCACGAGGCTTTCGACCGTTCCAGCATCAGGCGGAAGCCTTTCGACGGCTGTCGACGAATGGCACTGCGGCGAAACCAACCATCGTCACCACCGGCACCGGTTCGGGAAAGACCGAGTCCTTCCTCGTTCCGCTGCTGGACCATTGCCGCCGAGCCGCGGCACGCGGCGGCAAGGGCATCAAGGCCATCATCCTGTACCCGATGAACGCCCTCGTCACC
>NZ_MVPX01000440.1:0-4615 GCF_002043085.1 Gordonia sp. i37
CGGTGACCGTACGCATGGCCCCAGCATGCCATCGCCCCCACGGCGCGCACGCACCGCCGACGCGCAGGTTCTCCCCACACACCCTAGATTTGTAGGATGACGCTCGGGTTGCTGATGGACATCGACGGTGTGATGGTCACGTCGTGGAAGGCGCTGCCCGGCGCGGTCGAGGCGGTCCGCATCCTCGCCGATCGCGGCCTGCCGCGGATGTTCTTGACCAACACGACGTCCCGCTCACGCGGTCAGATCGCCGACGCCCTCAACAGCTGCGGGTTCGAGGTGTCGGCCGAGGAGATCCTCACCGCGGCGAAACTCACCGCCGAATACCTCGCACAGACCTATCCGGGCAAGAAGGCGTGGGTACTCAACGAGGGACCGATCGCCGACGACATGACCGGCATCGCCCTCACCGACGACCCGGCACAGGCGCAGGTCGTGGTGCTCGGCGGCGCCGGACCGGTGTTCACACATCGAGCACTGTCGATCGTGCTCGAGCTGATGTTGGCCGGGGTACCGGTGGTGGCGATGCACCGATCGATGATCTGGTCGACCGCCCAGGGGCTGGCCATCGACACCGGCGTCTACCTCGAGGGTCTGGAGAAGGCATCGGGTCGCAAGATCCGCGCCATCGGCAAACCGTCACCACTCGGCTTCCGTGCTGCAGTCGAGATGATGAATCTCGAGCCGACCCAGGTGGTGATGGTCGGCGACGACATGCACAACGACGTCCTCGGCGCGCAGGCGTCGGCGCTGATCGGGGTGCTCGTGCGGACCGGCAAGTTCCGCGAGGAGGCACTCGTCGCCCTGCAACGCGACGAGTTCGGGCCGGTCCCCGACCACGTCATCGACTCGATCGCCGACCTGCCCGCCCTCATCGAGAAACTCGACGGGTGAGGGCGCTACTCAGCCCTCGACGGCGCGCTTGATCTTGCCGAGCGTCTCGGCCATACCGAGTTTCAGCTCGGCCTCGAAGTTCTCGGTGCCGCCCATCAACTTGTCGACGAGCACCGACGACACCGTCGACGTGGTCCCGCCCGGCACCTCGCGACGCTCGGTCACGGTGACCCCGCTCGCCGTCGGCGTGATCGTGTAGCTCCACACGGTGCGGTTCTCGGCGACGCGGAAACCGAGTTCCTGGTTGGGGGAGAAGCGGACGATCTTCGACGTCGTCGGCCACACCAGCGGTCCGCGGCGGTTGACGTTGATCGTCTTGGTGCCCAGGCCCACCGGGCCGCGGACGATCATCTTCACGCACTGCGGACTCCATTCGCCCATGCGCTTGAGGTCGGAGATGACCTCCCACACCTGTTCGGGTGTGGCGTCGATGTCGATGGACTCCTCGATGAGTGGTGCGGCCATGCGGTGATCCCCCTGCGTGGTGTCGGTCCGGCCGGACGGCGCGCGCCGTCCTCTCTGGGGACACTAGGGCACTTATTGAGCAAGCGTCAATAAGCTCATGAGTCACCAGCCCGGGGCGTCAGGCCAGCAGGACCGCCGCGATCACCGCGCCGATACCGAGGAACACCGTCGCGGTCACCCAGATCGCCGGATGCTCGCCGTCGTCGTCGAGCAGCAGGGTGCCGAGCTTGCCGGGGGTGAGCCAGTCGATCAGGACGAACGACCACATCATCACCGCGATGGTCAGCGCGACGTAGACGATGGTGTAGACCAGCCCGCGCCACAGTTCGAGATAGGCGGTGTCGATCACCGAACAGACCATCACCGCTGCCAGTCCGATCACCATCGAGACGGTCAGGATCGTGGCGTTGCGGTTGTGGTCGACCCAGACCAGCTGCCGCAGCCGGCCCGGCGTCACCAGATCGAGGGCGACGAAGCCGACGATCAGCAGCGCGATCCCCACCAGGGAGAACGCCGCACCATGTGCCAGGTTGTCCCGCAAGATCTCCACTGAAACCCTCCCGTTCTCGCACGTCAGCGGCGAACCGCATCCCTGCGGAGAACCCTAGGCCATCACCGGCGCCCGATCGGGCAAGAAGATCAAACCCTGGATGGGCCAAACCCTTCCACGGGTAGCGGGTCGGTTGTGTACTCCCACACCATGACCTGGTTGTTGCGCCTGCTCGAGTCCGAGCACCGGCATCTGCTGAGGGGTGTGGAGAGTTTGTGCCCGGAGGGGGTCGGCGCCACCGATCTCGGCACCGACCCCGTCCGGGTCGAGATCAGGACAGGGCGACCAGATCGTAGGAGTTGACGTTGCGTGCCAGGCTCTGCACGTGCTCGGTCGCGTCGCCGAGGGTGTGGCTGATCGCGGTCAATCGGCTCGTGTAATGGCCGACCGGGTACTCGGCGGTCATCCCGATACCGCCGTGCATCTGGATCGCCTCCTGGCCGATGTGACGGCCTGAGCGGCAGATCTGCAGCTTGGCGCGTGAGGCGATCACCGGGTCGGAGATGCCGTCGGCGAGCGCGGTCGTCGCATACAGGCTCATCGACCGTGCCAGCTCGAGCTGCACGTACATGTCGGCCGCCCGGTGCGTCAGCGCTTGGAAGGTCGCCAGTGTCACCCCGAACTGCTTGCGCGTCTTGAGGTAATCGACGGTCAGGTCGAGTGCGCGTTCCATCGCCCCGACTGCCTCCGCGCACAGCGCGGTCTGGATGCCGACCTCGACGTCGGCGAGCAGTGCCGAGGCGTCGCCGGAACCGAGGCGGGTGGCCGGGGCGCCGTCGAAGACGATCTGAGCGCCTCGACGCCGATCGTGGGTCCGGTAGGCGGTTCGGGTGACGCCCTCGGCGTCGGCGTCGACGAGGTACAGGCCGACCTCGCCGTTCTCGCGCGCCGACACGATCAGCTTGTCCGCGCAATCACCGTGCGGCACCAGCGATTTGGTTCCGGTGAGCTTCCCGTCGGCGGCGGTGGTGGCCACCGCGGCCGCAGGCCAGCGGTCGCCGGCCTCCTGATGGGCGAAGGCCAGGAGCAACTCGCCGCCGGCCAGGCCGCCGAGGAGTTCCTCGCGCAGGTCGCCTTCGGCGGTCGCGACGATCAGCGAGCCCGGGACCAACGCCGCGTCCAGGTACGGCTCGGGTGCCAGCGCTCGGCCGATCTCACCCATGACCGAGGCGAACTCGACGGGGCCCGCTCCGGCGCCGCCGTCTTCCTCGGGAATGGTCAGGCCGAGGATGCCGATGTCGGCCAACGACTTCCAGACGTCGCGGCTCCAGCCCAGCTCGGTGTCGGTGACCTTGCGCAGCGTCTCGACGTCGTAGGTCTTGCTCAGCACGTCGCGGACGGTGTCGCGCAACATCGTCTGTTCTTCGGACAGTTCGAAATCCATGTGTGTTCCTCGTGTGTCGGGAGGTCGAATGGTCGTGTGTGCGGCGCGATTACAGGCCGAGCACGGCCTTGTCGATGATCTGGCGCTGGACCTCCGACGAACCGCCGTAGATGGTCACCTTGCGGTAGTTCAGATAGGTCGGCACCGACAACTGCGCCCACTCCGGGGCCTCGATGTCGGCCGATCCGTTGGGCGCGGCCGGGTCGAGTCCGGCGACCGGAAGCGAATCCGGGCCCGCGATGTCGGCGAGCAACTCCATCGCCTCCTGTTGCAGCTGGCTCCCGCGAAGCTTGAGCAGCGACGACGCAGGGTTGGGCTTGCCGTCGGCCGACGATGCGACCACACGCAGCTGGGTCAGCTCCAGGGCGAGGATCTCGTTCTCGAGTTCGGCGAGGCGAGCGGCGAGGAACGGGTCCTCGATCAGTGGCTTGCCGTCGGCCGCGGTGATCTCACGGGCGAGTTCCTTGGCGCGGGCCAGCTTGGTCTTGGTGTAGCCGACGCGCGCGATGCCGCTGCGCTCGTTGCCCAGCAAGAACTTCGCCTGCGTCCACCCCTGGTTCTCCTCGCCGACGAGGTTCTCCACCGGAACCCGCACGTCGTTGAAGAAGACCTCATTGACCTCGTAACCGCCGTCGATCAACTGGATCGGACGCAGTTCGACGCCGGGGGTGTCCATCGGGAACAGCAGCATCGAGATGCCGGCCTGCTTCTTGACGTCGGGGTCGGTGCGGCACAGGCAGAAGATCCAGTCGGCGAACTGGCCGAGGGTGGTCCAGGTCTTCTGGCCGTTGACGACGTAGTGGTCGCCGTCGCGCACCGCGCGGGTCTTCAGCGACGCGAGGTCCGAGCCCGCCTCGGGCTCGGAAAAGCCCTGGCACCACCAGATGTCGAGATTGGCGGTCTTGGGCAGAAAGCGTTCCTTCATCTCCTGCGACCCGAACTGGGCGATGACGGGCCCGATCATGCCCGCGTTGAACGGCAGCATGTCGGGCACCGACGCGAGGCTCATCTCCTCGCGGTAGATGTGGTGCTGGATCGGGGTCCAGTCCTGGCCGCCCCATTCGGTCGGCCAGTGCGGTACGGCGTAGCCCGCCTCGTTCATGATGCGGGTGGTGGTGACGATGTCCTCGGGGTAGTTCAGCTTCCCGGCGGCCGAGCGTTCGCGCAGGTCCTTGGGGATCGCGGTGGTGAAAAATGTCCGAAGTTCGTCGCGGAAGGCTTCTTCACTTGAACTGAATTTCAGGTGCATGCCTACCTTCATACTCTCCGAGGTCGCGGGCGCAAACCCGGGCCCGGAGATTCGCCCGCCGGCGGGGGGGGGC
>NZ_MVPX01000441.1:0-4611 GCF_002043085.1 Gordonia sp. i37
GTAGATCGCGACGGTGGCGCGCAGACCGAGGTGGCCGACAACGAGTCCGGCGATCACCGCGGGCACGCTGAAGGCCACGTAGCTGACGATGAAGACCGCCGAGAAGACCTGGCCCCGCGCAGGAGCGGGTGTCTGCGCGCTGATCGAGTCCAATGCACCGAGGAAGGTCCCGGCGAATCCGGATCCGGCGATCAGCGAGCCGACGATGTACACCGGCAGTGACTCGGTGAGCACGCCGGCCAGCGAGATGACCGCACCACCGGCGAGCGCCGGATAGCCGAAGGCCAATTTGGCCTGCGGCGCCCACGTCGTGACCAGCAACGAGGTCAGCGCGCCGGCGGCGAAGAAGACGAACAGCAGTAGGCCCGCTTCGGCGTGATTGGCGACGCCGAACACGCGCGCCACCACCGATGAGCCGAGCGAGAGGTAGAGGCCACCGAGCGACCATGTGGCCACGAACGCGGGGATGGCCGCCCAGAACAGCGGGCGCACCCCGGCGGGCACCGACGCCTGCGGTGCCAGGGTGCCGAGCAGGTGACGTCGTGACGAGAAGCCCACGCGCTCAGACGTTTCCGGCACAATCAGCAGTGCGATCAGGAGGACGGCGTAGAGGGCGAGGACGATCTCGTAGACCAGGAAGCGAGGGTGGGGAGCGTACTGAACGAGAACGCCGGCCACCGCGACCCCGCCGGCGAGACCGATGGTCGGCCCTGCCCCGGTGATCGCCGACGACAGGCGTGGGCTCGGTGCCATGTCGACGACGGTCGCCGTCAGGGTGCCGATCGCGGCACCGGTCGCCAATCCCTGCAGTGCACGGGCCGCCATCAGGGTGCCGACGCCGTCGGCGACCAGGAACAACACCATGCTCGCGATCAGCAGGACCAGGGCAACCGCGAGAACGGGCCGTCGGCCGATGTGATCGGAGAGCGATCCCACCGACAGCAGGCTGATCAGCATCGTGACGACGTAGATCGCGAAGACGCCGGTCAGGGTGAACGACGAGAAACCCCATAGCTGTTGGTAGACGGGATAGAGGGGTGAGGGCGCCGCCGACGCGAACAGCACCATCACCACCGTGGCGGTGACCACCCAGAACGCGCGGTGCGGATGTAGTCGCGACACGGGAACCTCCGAAGTTGACGAGCCGGCAAAAGCAAAGATGTTTGCGTTAGTCAAACTAGCCGGGATGGACCCCTAAAGCAACGCGGTTTGCAATAATCGATTCCATGAGTGCGACAACGGCGACGAATGTGCAGGTGGACGAGGGGCAACACCCACGACGGCCCGGTGGACGCAGTGCTCGCGTGCAGCAGGCCGTCTACCGCGCCGTGGGACAACTCGTCGGTGCCGGCGAGCGCGAGACCATGACCATCCCGCAGGTCGCCGAGCTCGCCGGGGTCAATCCGACGTCGATCTACCGGCGCTGGGGATCGATCACCGCACTCGTCGAGGAGGTGGCGGTCGCCGCCCTCACCCAGGGGGAAGATCTCCCCGATACCGGCAGTCTGCGTGGCGATCTCACCGACTGGGCACAGATCATCGCCGCCGACATCGGGCGGCCCAAACGTCGTTCTTACCTACGGGCGATGATCGTCGCGCGCGATGAACTCGTCGACGAATGCCCGTGCTGGGAGATCCGGCGCGACCAGGCGCAGCAGATGGTGGCCCGCGCCACCGACCGCGGCGAGCCGACGCCGACCGTCGAGCAGATCCTCGACCACATCATCGCGCCGCTCTATCACCACGCGGTGTTCGGCAAGGCCATCGACGACGCGTTCGCCGCGCGACTGGCCGGCGATGTGATGGCGATGATCGCCTGATCAGCCGCCGATCGCGCGTCGGAAGAACGGCCACGACCGGTGGAGCTGATCCTGCCAGTAGCCCCATGAGTGGGTGCCCGGCCGGCCGACGTCGGCGGTGTAGGGGATGCGCAGTCCGTTGAGGCGTCCGAGGAGTTGCTGGGTGCAGATGCTGGTCGCCGCCTCGATCCCGCCGCCGAGCACCACCTGATCGGTCAGCGTGATCGGGTCGCGCACCGCCTGCGGGGTGTCGTGCGGACCGGGCAGACCACTGGAGTTCGAGATGTAGAGCGCGGTGCCGCGCAGCTTGCCCGCATTGAGGACGGGATCGTTGGCACGCCACAGCGGACCGTTGTCGGGGCCCCACATGTTCACGGTGTTGCCACCGCCGCGACCGTCGACGACGAGCTTGATGTACTGCTGCCCCAACGGGTCCGACGTCGAGGCGCAACCGCTGTAGGACGCTGCCGCCCGATAGAGCCCGCGATGAGCGATCGCCAGATTGAGCACCGAGGTCCCCGACGACGAGATGCCGCCGATCGCGTTGCGTCCGCTCGTGCGGTAGGTCGAGTCGATGACCGCGGGCAACTCCGAGCCGAGGAACGTCGACCACTTGTTGACGCCGAGTGTCGGATCACGACGAATCCAGTCGGTGTAGTAACTGAATGCGCCCTGCTCGGGGATGACGACGTAGACGTTCTTGTCGGCGAAGAACGACTCGATGTCGGTCTGCGCGAGCCAGGAGGCGCTGTCCTCACCGCCGCCGGCGCCGTTGAGCAGATACAGCACGCCTCGCGGCTGCGACGGATCGCGCGGCTTGATCACCGTCAGCGGGATGTCGCGGTCCATCGCATCGGAGTGCACGACGATGGTGGTGAGCTTCTCCGACGGCGAGCCCGCCGACACCATGTGCCCGGCCGCATGGGCGTCGGGAGCCACACCGACCGGAACGAGTAGCGCTGCGATGGCCAGCACCGCGATCAGCAATCCACGTCGTGCTCGTCGCGTCATCCCCGGGCCCCGTTTCGTGTCTTGTGGATGGAGTGGACGCTATCAGGGTCGACGCCCGCTAGGGTGGGCCCGCATGAGGCATGTGCATGCATTCGGTGACGACGCACTCGGGCAGTCCGACGCACTCGGCGTGGCGGAGGCCATCGCCGCGGGGGAGATCTCGGCGACCGAAGCCGTCGACGCCGCGCTCGAGCGGATCGACTGGGTCAACCCGCAGATCAACGCGATCGCCGTCGACGACAGGGAACGTGCCCGCAAGCGCGCCGCCGACGACGATTTCGGTGGTGGCGTGTTCGCCGGCGTGCCTTCGGTCATCAAGAACAACACCCTGATGGCGGGTATCCCGACGACCCACGGGTCCGCGGCGGTCCCCGTGCGGGTGGCCACCGCCAACGAGCCGTTCACCGATCAACTGCTCGCCACCGGACTGAACATCGTCGGGGCATCGACGCTGCCGGCGTTCGGTCTGACCGCGACGACCGAATTCGTCGACCGGGACCCCACCCGCAATCCCTGGGACACCGACTACTCCTCGGGTGCGTCCTCCGGCGGATCGGCCGCACTCGTCGCATCGGGGGCGTTGCCGATCGCGCACGGCAACGACGGCGGCGGATCGATCCGGATCCCGGCCGCCGCGTGCGGACTCGTGGGACTCAAACCCAGCCGCGACCGGGTGGTGGCCTCGCCCGAGGGTAAGGCGATGCCCATCGACCTCATCTCCAACGGGGTCATCAGTCGTAGTGTGCGCGACACCGCCCACTTCCTCGCCGACGCCGAGAAATTCTGTCCGGCAACGGATCTCCCACCCGTGGGTCTCGTCGAAGGGCCGTCGGAGCGGCGCCTGCGCATCGCCATGCTCACCGAGCCGCTGACCGGACAGTTGCTCGATGACGACACCCAGGCCGGCCTGACCGCCACCGCCGAGCTCCTCGAAAGCCTGGGCCACCGCGCCGAATTCATTCCGGTGCCAGTCGACCGTGCCTATGTCACCCAGTTCACCGATTACTGGGCGATGCTGGCGTTCTCGCTGGACCGATTCGGAAAACGGATGATCGACAAGGGTTTCGACCGCAGCAAGCTCGATCCGTTCACCCGCGGACTCTCGCGCCTGTACCTTCGCCGCATGTGGCGTACGCCGTCGGTGATCCGCGGACTCAAACAGTCGACCGTCCGTTTCCGGGAGACCTTCGCCCGCTTCGACGCGGTCCTCTCGCCGACGCTGGCGCACACCACCCCGAAGATCGGATACCTCGATCCCGCAGGCGATTTCGACGAGATCTTCGACCGGCTGACCCGCTACGTCGCGTTCACCCCGGCCAACAACACCTCCGGCGCGCCGGGTATCAGCCTGCCGCTCGCGCAGACCTCGCAGGGCCTGCCCCTCGGCATGCACTTCACCACCGACCTCGGTGACGAGCGCACGCTGCTCGAACTCGCCTACGAACTCGAGGCGGCACAACCGTTCGCGCGAATCAACGACGCCGGCTGACGCCGGGAACTCAGGGGGAGATGTCGGATGGGGGTAGAGCTGTGTGGTCGAGCTGTGTCGAAGGGGGCCGCGCTCCTGGCAGCGGGAGGCGGGCTGGGCGCGGCTGTGATGGCTGTCGTGGCCTTCTTCAGTCGGCGGCCCGCCACGCTGATGGGAGGTGACTTCGGGTCTGTCACTTCTTTTCTCGGCACGGTGGTCGGAATGGCCATCGTACAGGCGGTGGTTTTGGTCGCGGCCGTGACCGGGGTGATGGTGAGGCGTGTCCGGCGTCGAATCGCGTTCTTGGTGACCCCGGCGATCTCCGTGTTTCTC
>NZ_MVPX01000442.1:0-10100 GCF_002043085.1 Gordonia sp. i37
GGAGCCGTGCTCGTCGGCGCGCTTGCCGGCGGTCTGGTCGTCGTGTGCGCCGCTGTCGGCTCGATCGTCGTGGCGACACCTCGGCCGTCTGTAAAATCCGTTGCAGCGGTTCCCATCCCATCGATTCCGACAAGCCTGGGAACCCGCATCGCCTACACCGTACCTGCACTCGGTCCGTTCTCGGTGACCCCGGCCGGACCAGGTTTCGTTGTGCTGGGCCGGCGTTCGGTGGCCGCCTACCACGGTGAGACCGGGCAGCGGCGGTGGGTCCGATCGTTCGCAGATCTACCGTTCGGCTGCCGCACGGTGGGGATATGGGCTGCAGGGCCGGCCGGGCACGAGGTCGTCCTGGTCACCTGTTCGGACGGGGGGTACCGGAATGCCCTCGTCGGGATCGATGCCGTGTCGGGAGAGCGCCTGTGGACCAACGCCGAAGGTTGGCGAGTTCGGGTACCCGGGGCCACAAGGGCGTCGATCGTGGGGGTGATCGTTTACGACCGCAACGACCGCCCCACGACCATCGGAGCGCTCGATGTCCGCACCGGCCACACGCGATGGACGACGCCGACCCGTGAGTGTTTCGGTGGCTTGAGGGTGTCGACGACGTCATCGGCGGTGGTGGCCATCTCGACCTGCGGGGAGCGGCCATCGCTCGTGGCATTCCATGCGACGTCGGGAGTCGCGCGTACCATCGGCCTCCCGACGTCGCCGGACTCCGAGGCGTCGATCATCGCCGTGGACGGTGACCGTGTGGCGACAGTGTTCGAGCGTCAGTCGATTCACGAGCGAAAGTTGGCGATTGTCGATGTGTCACAGAAAGATTCGGTCACGACAGTGCCCGGCGCGACCGATCCACCCGGTCCGGGGTTGTTGATGAGGGCCGGAGACCAAGCCCGTTACCTGCAATCCGACTGGTATGGCACCGACGGCCGAACCATGAGCGGGATGGTCGATCTGCGAAGCGCGTCGTTCTCGACCATCCGTGGTGCCGATCTCTACCCGAACGGGATACCCGACGAGATTCCGGTCGGACAACGACTCGCCGCCGTCGGCGATGGCATCGTGAGCGGGGTGGTGGCCACGACCGGACCGAATGTCGTGGCGGTGATCGCCGCCGATGGGCAGGCAACGACGCGACCCGCGCCTTGCGACAAGCTATCCGGGGTCCTGCCGGTACCCGGCGCCATCCTGATGACCTGCTTCCGCCGCGATCGACCGAACACCGTGAACGACGTCGTCGTGCTGGGTATTCGGTAACCCCGGCCGAGGGGCGCGCAGGCCCCTCAGCCCAGCGCGACCGACAGCCGATCCGCGAAGTCCGTCATCACCTGTCGATCTCCCGGGACACCCGGCTGCCAGGGCAGTCGCAGGCGGTCCCGATCCCGATCGGCGTAACGCGGTATGACGTGCAGGTGAAAGTGGAAGACGGTCTGCCAGGCGTCGGCGCCGCAGCAGTTGAGGAGATTCACGCCGTCGGCGTCGAGGTCGCCGACCACGGCGCGGGCGATCCGCTGCGCTTCGAGGGTGACCGCGGTCAGATCCTGCGCATCGATGTCGAGTAGATCGGTGCTGTGGCGCTTGGGGATCACCAGCAGATGGCCGTCGTTGCCCGGCGCGATGTCCATGAACGCGTAGGTGGCCTCGGTTTCCGACACCCGGACACTCGGCGCCGTACCCGCGACGATCGCGCAGAAGATGCAGTTGGTCATGCCCGAATGGTAAAGGCGTGTCTCCCGAGATCACCTCGGGAGACACGCCTTCGGGTCGTCGGATGGCGTCTTAGTGCGCCACCGCCTCTTCGGCGCCCACGCCGGTCAGGGAGCGAACCTCCATCTCGGCGTTGCGTTCCGGGGTACCGCGATCCGACGGCGAGGTCAGCGTGCCGACGATACCGAGCACGAAGGCCAACGGGATCGAGACGATGCCGGGATTCTCCAACGGGAACCAGGCGAAGTCGGCGCCGGGAATCATCGAGGTGGCCTTACCGGAGACCGCGGGCGAGAACACGATGAGTAGCAGCGTCGAACCGAGGCCACCATAGATGCTCCACAGCGCACCGCGGGTGTTGAAGCGCTTCCAGTACAGCGAATACACAATTGTCGGCAGATTGGCCGCAGCGGCGATGGCGAACGCCAGGGCCACCAGGAAGGCCACGTTCTGGCCGTTGGCGAGAATGCCGAGCACGATTCCGAGGACGCCGAGAGTGATTGCAGCGTAGCGTGATACGCGGACCTGGTCGTCCTCGCTGACCTTGCCGCGCTTGATGACGCTGGCGTAGATGTCGTGGGCGAAGGACGCCGAGGCGGTGATCGTCAGTCCGGCGACGACGGCGAGGATCGTCGCGAACGCGACGGCTGCGATGATGCCGAGCAGGATCGTGCCACCGAGTTCGAAGGCGAGTAGTGGCGCTGCGGCGTTCTCCTTGCCGGCGGCCGCGAGGATGCGGTCGGGTCCGACGATCGCGGCGGCACCGTAACCGAGGATGAGGGTGAACAGGTAGAACGCACCGATGAGCGCGATCGCCCAGACCACCGAGCGCCGAGCCTCTTTCGCGGTCGGGACGGTGTAGAAACGCATCAGCACATGCGGTAGGCCGGCGGTGCCGAGAACCAGGGCGATGGCCAGTGAGATGAAGTTGATCTGCGATTCCATCGACCCGCCGTACTTGGCGCCGGGCGCGAGAACGTCACGGGCGGCGACCTTTTCGCTAGACGATCCGCTGATCGCATCCTGGGCGCCGCCCAGGATGTGGGACACGTTGAGCCCGAACTTGGCCAGCACCAGGACCGTCATGAACGCGGCACCCGCGATCAGCAGTACGGCCTTGATGATCTGCACCCAGGTGGTGCCCTTCATTCCGCCGACGAGCACGTAGACGATCATCAGCGCGCCGACCACGGCGATCACGATCGACTGCCCGGTCCGCGAGGTCACGTCGAGCAGCAGGGCGACCAGGCCGCCGGCACCGGCCATCTGCGCCAGCAGATAAAACAGCGAGACCGCCAGTGTCGAGATCGCCGCCGCCAGTCGTACCGGGCGCTGCTTGAGGCGGAAGCTCAAGACGTCGGCCATGGTGAATTTGCCGGTGTTGCGCAGCAATTCGGCGACGAGCAGCAGCGCCACCAACCATGCCACGAGGAATCCGATGGAGTAGAGGAAGCCGTCATAGCCGTACACGGCGATGGCGCCGGCGATGCCGAGGAAGCTCGCGGCGGACAGATAGTCACCGGCGATGGCGATGCCGTTCTGGGGTCCGGAGAACGCGCGGCCACCGGTGAAGTAGTCGGTGGCCGACGCGTTCTTCTTGCTCGCGCGGATCACCACGAACAACGTGATGGCGACGAAGGCGACGAAGATGGCGATGTTCGCGATGGGGTTACCCACGGCGGCAGATGCTGCGAGAGTGGTCATTTGGCGGCCTCGTTCATCATCTCGGTGCGGATCGCCTCGGCCTTGGGGTCGAGGTCACGATTGGCGAAACGGACGTAGAGCCCGGTGATGACGAACGTCGTCACGAACTGCAACAGGCCGAGAATGAGCCCGAGGTTGATGTCACCCCACACCCGGGTTGCCATGAAGTCGTGCGCGAACGCCCCGAGCAGCACGTACACCGCGTACCACAGCAGGAAGAAGGCGGTCATCGGGAACACGAAGCGGCGCAGGGTGCGCTTGAGATCCTGGAATTGCGGGCTGGCCTGCATCGCGACGTATTGTTCGCCCGTCGGATGCGCGGGCGCCGGCGGCGGCGCCGGCGTGGGTTGGTCGACAGTGGACACGAGATCCTCCCAAGCTGTGATGGTTCGCCGAACTGTGATGGGCGATAACTCATAGCTTTGATGAGGTTCACATCACACACAATGCAGTGGTGTGCGTCACGCGACGAAGCCGGGGTTCGATGCGGTGGGCGGTCGATCGGCCCCGATGAACGGTCGCTGAGTGTGCCTGTCGGGAGATCACTCCGTCGGAAACGTCACCCCGGAAACGTCACCCCGGTGAGCTGCTCAGTGAGCTCCCACATCCGAGCCCCGTCTTCGGGACTGCGTAGCCGCGAGTAGAGCGTTTGCTCGGCAGGTCGACCACCGAGACCGCGGATGCCGTTCGGGCCGAAGAACTTCCCGCCCTGGTCGCCGGGGGTGGTTGCCGCCATCAGTGCGGGGAGGCTTGCGCTGGATATGGTGCCCATGACGCCGAGCCGGGAGAACAGGGTGATGAGGCGCCGGGTCGGCACCGCCTGTGTGCGACCGATCTCGGGACGTGCGGCGAGCAGGTTCGTCGGTGCCACCCCGGGATGAGAGAGGTTGGCGGTGATACCCCACCCGTTGGCTTTGCTGCGCCGGTCGAGTTCCAGCCCGAGCAGTCCATAGGCGATCTTCGAATGGCTGTAGGCGCCCATGCTGTCGTAGGAGCGCTCCCAATTGGGGTCATCCCAATTCACTGCTCCCTGATTGGCGGCGATGCTGATCTGGAGGGTGACCCTGGCCCGCCCGTCTCGCAGCAGCGGGAAGAGACGCGCGATGAGGGCTGCGTGGCCGAGATGATTGGTACCGAACTGGAGCTCGAAGCCGTCGGCGGTGCTCTGCCTCTCCGGTGGGTTCATCACCCCCGCGTTGCCGATGAACATGTGGATCGGCTTGCCGTCGGAAAGCAGTGTCTGGCTGAACTCGGTGACGGACTCCAACGACGAGAGATCAAGGTGATGCAGTGCGAGGTCGGCGGTGGGTGCGGTGCTGCGAATCGTGTGCTCCGCCGCCCGGCCCTTCTCCATGTTGCGGACCGGCAGGATCAGCTCGGCGCCGGCGTCGGCGAGCCGGCCGGCGATGGCCAGCCCGATGCCGTCGCTGCCGCCGGTGAGAAGGGCGCGGGTGCCGGTGAGGTCGGTGATGGCGAGGTCGGTGGATCGGCGTGCCATGAGGATTGTCCTTTCGGGGTATTCAGTGGTCGCCATCGAGTGTGTGTGCTCGGCGAGAAGGTAGCCACTGTCTGGCAATCCGTGGTTGGGCAATGCGTGGGCGCCAGAGCAGCGGATCAGCGAAGGTGGGATCAGCAAGTCCTGGCTGCGCGCAAGTCCCGACGCTACAAAGGACGAAAGAAGGAGGAGTCGATGACCGTTGATCGGACCGGGCTCGCGGAGTTCTTGCGGAATCGGCGTGAGGCGTTACAACCCGAGGACGTCGGATTGCCTCGTGGTCAGCGCCGCCGCACCGAAGGATTGCGCCGTGAGGAAGTCGCGGCGCTGTGCCATATGTCGACCGACTACTACGCACGGCTCGAGCGTGCCAGCGGGCCCCAGCCGTCCGAGCAGATGATCGCGTCGATCGCTCAGGGCCTTCACCTCAATCTCCAGGAACGTGATCACCTGTATCGGCTCGCCGGGCACTCACCGCGGGCGCGGGGGGTCTCGGGACAACACCATATTTCGCCGGGCCTCCTCCGGGTGCTCGACCGTCTCGATGACACGCCGGCCGAAATCGTCACCGAGCTCGGTGAGACGCTGCGCCAGAGCCCGATGGGCGTCGCCCTCACCGGCGACCTGACCGGGTATCAAGGCCCGGCCCGCAGCATCACCTATCGATGGTTCACCGATCCCGCGACCCGTGCGCGCTACGCGCCCGCGGATCACGAGCAACTCGGTCGAGTTTTCGCCTCCGGACTGCGCGAAACGGTCGCCAGGCGCGGCCGGGACTCGTATGCAGCCCATCTCGTCGATCTCCTCCTGGCCGAGAGTGCGACGTTCCGGGCGGTGTGGGATCGCCACGAAGTCGGTCTACGGTTCACGACCGGCAAACGGTTCGTACACCCGGAGGTCGGGCTCCTCGAACTCGAATGCCAGTCGCTGATCGACCCCGAGCAGTCGCATTTGTTGCTGGTGTACACCGCAACGCCCGGCTCCGAAAGTCATCAGAAGCTGGCTTTGCTCTCGGTCATCGGCAGTGGCGTGGCCTGAGTGCCCGTCCTTGGCCGGCGGCGGTCCACGATCGGCCAGAATGACCCGATGACGACGTCGAGGATCGCTTCATGACGCTCCTGTGGGATCAGCACGCCTGCCTGCCGTTGCAGCCCGACGCTGACGTGGCCTACCTCGAACGATTCACCCGCGATGCGCCGACGTATGTGTCGGTCAACGTCGGCTACGCCCCGCAGAGCTTCACTGATTCAACGCTGCTGCTCGATCGTTTCGGTGCCGCAATTGCCGCCCATCCAGGGCTGACGCAGGCGTGGACCATCCCCGACATCGACGCCGCGGGCGCGCGCGGACAGATCGCCGTCGCCTTCGATCTCGAGGACTCCAACCCGCTCGACGGCGATCTCGACAACGTGGCGCGATTCGTCGAACTCGGGGTTCGCACGATGCTGCCGTCCTACAACCACGCCAACCGCGCCGGGTGCGGATGCCTCGACACCGACGACACCGGGCTGACCGCGTGGGGTCGCGACCTCGTTGCCGAGATGAACAACGTCGGGATGGTTCCCGACGGCTCGCACTGCTCGGTGCGCACCGGCCTGGATTTGTGTGCGGCGTCGAGCAAGCCGGTCATCTACAGCCACTCGTGCATGCGCGCGGTGTGGGAGCATCCTCGCAACATCACCGACGAGCAGGCTCGTGAGTGCGCCGCGACCGGCGGTGTCGTCGGGATCACCGGCGTCGGGATCTTCCTCGGCCCCAACACCCCCACACTGGAGGCGATGACCCGCCACCTCGAGTATGCGGTCGAACTCGTCGGCATCGAGCACGTCGGCGTCAGCACCGATCACTCCTTCGACGCCGAGGACTTCCTCGCCGAGATCCGCGACCATCCCGAGGCGTTCGACGAGACCTACACGAGGTGGGGTCCGATCCGCTGGATGGCGCCCGAGGTTTTCGTCACCCTGGGAAGCCATCTCGCCCAACGGGGTTGGGCCGCCGACGACATCACCGCGATACTGGGAGGCAATTTTCGGCGGGTCGCTGAGTGCTCGTGGTGAGCGTCTCGACACTCACGCCGATCCGTCGCGGGGGAGGCGTTCGACGCCCATCCCGACCCGTTCGGGGACGTGCATCCGCGCGAAGGTGCGCGAGAGGTCGCCGGGCACGCGGGTGTGGGTGGCGAGGCTGACGAGCATCATCGTCGCGAAGGCGAGCGGCACCGTCACCGCCGCGGGGAAACCGACGATGACCGCGGGCCATCCGCCCAGCGAGGTGTCCCCGATACCGCCGGCGATCGCCAATGATGTTGCGGTGCCCGACGACAGACCACCGACCAGCATGCCGGCGATGGCACCCGCGGGGGTCAGGCGGCGCCACCAGATACCGAGGATCAGCAATGGGCACAGGGTTGAGGCCGCGACTGCGAACACCAGGCCGACCGTGCGTGACAACTCCAGAGACGTTGCGGCCACACTGAACACAATGGGGATCACCCCGCCGATCACGGCGGCGACCCGGAAATCGCGGATGCGCCCACGCAAGACGTCGGTGGAGATCGCCCCGGCCACACTGACGAGCAGTCCCGACGAGGTCGCGAGGAACGCGGCGATCGCGCCCGCGGCCACCAGCGCGGCGAGGAGTTGGCCGGCCACTCCGCCGATCGCCGCCGACGGCAACAGCAGCACCGCCGCATCGGAGGTGCCCGTGATCAACAGTTGCGGCACATAGAGTCTCGCGAAGACCCCGAGCAACATCGGGAACAGGTAGAACAGGCCGAGGAGGGCGATCACCGTCAGGGCGGTCCGGCGTGCGGAGCGTCCGTCCGGGTTGGTGTAGAACCGCACCAGCACATGCGGCAGCCCCATGGTGCCGAGGAAGGTCGCGATGATGATCGAATACACCTGGTACAGAGGATGATTACCGCCGAGCCCACCGCCTGGCGCCACCCAGGACGCACCGGTCGTCGGGGCGCCGGCCACCACCGGGGTGGCCGCGCCGGCGTCGAGCCGGATGGTGCTGCCCGAGCTCAATGTGTACTCGCCGGGCGCGCGAAAGGCGGCACCATCGACGTGTGAGCCGTCGATGGTGCCGGTGACGTGCACTCCGGCGGTTTCCGGGACCGACAGCACGGTGTCGGTGGTGATGGTGACAGTGGTGGCGACGTCGACGCGCGGCGGCGCGGGCTCGCCGACCGGTTCGCGGTGTGCGAGGAACACGATCACCAGGGCCAGTGCGGGTACCCCGATCGCAGTCAGCTTCAACCAGTATTGAAAGGCCTGGACGAACGTGATCGAGCGCATGCCACCGCCGACGACGTTGACGATCACGATCACCCCGACAGATACCGCGCCCACCCAGACCGGTACGTCCAGCAGGATGCTGAGTGTCAGTCCGGCGCCCTGGAACTGGGGGATCAGATACAACACGCACACGACGACCACCACCAGCATCGCCATCTGGCGTGCGGGCCTCGACGAGAGTCGGAACTCGGCGAAGTCGGGCACGGTGTAGGCGCCCGAGCGTCGCAGCGGGGCGGCAACGAACAGCAACAGGCCCAGGTATCCCGCGGTGAAACCGACCGGATACCACAGGGCATCCGCACCGTATTTGGCGACGAGTCCGGCGACGCCGAGAAATGATGCCGCCGAGAGGTATTCGCCGGATACCGCGGCGGCATTCCAGCGGGAGCCGACGCTGCGCGAGGCCACCAGGAAGTCCGAGGTGGTGCGCGCGAATCGCCCACCGTAGGCACCGATGACGATGGTCGCCAGTGCCGCGGCGACGAGCGCGAACGCGGTCAGGATCGTCCCCGACATCAGTCGTGCTCCGAGGGGCCGGCGCCCGCGTCGTCGTCGACGACGCCCATGAAGTCACGCTCGGCCTGCTCGGCCAGATGTACGTAGAGTCTGCCGAACAGATACAGCAGCGGATAGACGAGCACCCCGAGGACCAACCAGGACACCCGGATGCCGAACACCGTGTACTCGCCGAGCGCTGGAAAGACGATGCCCAGCAACGGAACCAGTGCGATGATCGCCGTCACGCTCAGGCCCAGCCGCAACGCCAGACCCAGCTGTGCGCGCATCAGGCCGCGCACCAGGGCGTCGCCGACCTCGGTCTGTTCGTGCACCTCCACGCGCGTGCGCACCACGCGTGCGCCGCGTCGGCGGGCCAGCACCACCCGCTCCCGCTGGGGCGGACGCTCCGGGCCCGGAGTTGTCTCGCCCCGGTCCGAGATCACTGGTCGTCCCCGGTTCGGTAGGCGCGCATCGGGTCCCGGATGAGGCGATCCTTGAGTTCTCGGACCTGCCGGCGGCTCACCGGGAGTTCCACCGCCTCCGAGCGGCCGTTGGCGCGCACCGCCACCATCGTCGTCGAGCCGGAGGCCCGCAGCCCGGTCACCATACCCAGCGCCACCAGATACGACCGGTGAATACGCGCGAATCCCTTGTCCTGCCATCGGGATTCGAGGGTGGACAGCGGAATCCGCACGAGGTGTGCACCGTCCGCCGAATGCAGCCGGGCGTAATCGCCGACGGCCTCGACCCACGAGATCGAATCCCGTCGGATCAACGAGGTAACCCCGCCCAGTTCGACGGGGATGACGTCGTCGTCACGCGCGGTCGACTCGGAGGGCGTCGCGGGTGGGGCGGCCGCGGCGGCGACCCGATCCACCGCCTCACGTAACCGGTCCTCGCGTAACGGTTTCAGCAGATAGTCCAGCGCGCCGACGTCGAATGCGTCGACCGCGCGGTCGTCGTGGGCGGTGACGAACACGATCTGTGGGGGACTGCTGAGCTTGCGCAGCACGGTGGCCAATTCGATGCCCGAGAGGCCGGGCATGTTGATGTCGAGGAAGACCGCGTCGATCCGGTGGTCGCCGAGTTCACGCAGCGCTCCGGTGGCATCGCCGGCGGCGAAGACCTCGCCGATCCCGGGCGCGCGGCGCAGCAGGAACACCAGTTCGTCGAGGGCAGGGCGCTCGTCGTCGACAGCCAGGACCGACAATGCCATGGGTGTCATACTCGCACCCCGGCACGGAATTTGGGGACCCGCATCCCGACCTTGGTGCCCGCTCCGATACCGGTGTCGACCACCAGCCCGTAGTCGTTGCCGAAAGCTGCGCGCAGCCGATGGTCGACATTGGTGAGTCCGACCCGGGCTCCCGCCGATTCGTCTCGGGAGGCGGGGGGGG
>NZ_MVPX01000443.1:0-35551 GCF_002043085.1 Gordonia sp. i37
GCAGGAGCTCGGGGTCCATGCCGACGCCGTCGTCCTCGACGGTGATCACACAGTCGGTGCCCTCGTCGCGTGCGGTGATCGTGATCGATCCGCCGCCCTTGGCGGCCAGTCCGTGCCGTACCGCATTCTCGACCAGCGGCTGCAGGGCCAGGAACGGCAGCACAACACCCAGAACCTCGGGCGCCACATGCAGTTTCACGTCGAGCGCCGGGCCGAAGCGTGCGCGCTCGAGGGTCAGGTAGCGGTCGATGTTGCGCAGCTCGTCGGAGAGCAGGGTGTACTCGCCCGCCGCGCGGAACGAGTAGCGGGTGAAGTCGGCGAACTCGATGATCAGTTCG
Source organism: Gordonia sp. i37 (assembly GCF_002043085.1). Lineage (NCBI taxonomy): Bacteria > Bacillati > Actinomycetota > Actinomycetes > Mycobacteriales > Gordoniaceae > Gordonia > Gordonia sp. i37. Next base: position 339 of record NZ_MVPX01000443.1, read on the forward strand.
CGTGCCCGGTCGGGGTCGGTGCGCACGAATGACGCGATCGTGTTGAGCGCGTTGTAGATGAAGTGCGGACTGATCTGTGCACGCAGGGCGAGGACCTCGGCCCGGTCGAGCCGCGCCCGTGAGGCGTCGAGCTCGGCCAGCTCCACCTGATCGGAGACATACCGGGCGACCTCCGCGATGGCGCCGAGCATGCCCGGGCCCGGGCGGCTCACCGTCGCGACGACGAGCGCTCCCGCGCCGGCGTCCCCGGCGATCAGCGGTTCGGCGACCAGCGCGCGTACCGGGGAGTCCGGGCCGGACGGATCGTTGACGAGTACCCGCCGCTGCTGCGCCAGCGCCGACGCCGCCGCCGCGTCGGCCGCGGTCAGCACACGTGTGGTCCACACCGGGTCGTCGTCGTGGGCGAGTGCTTCGGCGTCCGCGTCGTACAGGGCCACCCCCTGCGCCGCGGTCAACGAACGCAGAGGTGGCAGGGCGTCGCGCGCGGACTCGGCACCGAGCCCGCCCCGTAGTGATCGCGCAGCCAGCGACGCCGTGTGCAAGGCAGTGTGCACGGCACGCTCGGTCGGCGTCGCGACCACCCGCCGGGTCCGGATGAGCACCACGAGGCCGACGACGATCAGCGCGGCCAACACCACCACGATCGCCGCGAGATCACTCGACATCGGAATTCACCGACTCATTGTCGCGCGATCGGCGAGTCCGGGATCGGAACATTGCCGGATGTGTCGTACAGTTTTCGCGGCGATGGCAGGGGGCCAGCGTGAAGGGGGAATCCAGAATGGAGCGATATCTGTCGACGAGGCTCGTGGGTGTGCTCGGGGCAGCGGGGCTGATGGCGATTGCGCTGACCGGCTGTTCGGCGCTGCCGTTCAGCAAGTCCACGCCGGTCTCTTCGGTCACCGAGAGCCAGGACGCGGGCGGCGACGTCGACTTCGACGCCGCGATCGGAGCGTGCGTCTACCTGTCCGGCACGATGATGGATGCCAAGATCGACCACGCGACCTGCGGACAGGCGCCCGCCAACTATGTGGTGGTGGCCAAATCGCCGACCAAGGAGGCCTGCCCGTCCGACGTCGACCAGACCTACTACGTCACCCAGGGCGGCACACAGCAGGGCGCGCTGTGCCTCGACACGGATTGGGTTGTCGGACAATGTATGACGGTGCCGAGCTTCGGCGACCCGGCGCACGTCCCGTGCAGTTCCACCGATTCCGACGCTCGTCGCATCCTTGCCGTACTGCCCGGAGCGACCGACGAGAGTGGTTGCCCGGACGCGACGACGAACTACTACACCTACGATCAGCGCCACAAGGTCGTCTGCGTGGAGAAGCTGAGCTGAGAGTTCGGCGCCGACAGCGCCCGCTAGCACGCCGACAGCGCCCGCCAGACCACTGACAGCGCCCGCCCACACGCCGACAGCGCCCGCCCACACGCCGACAGCGCCCAGTGCAAACGCCGACAGCGCTTTGCTGGGCGCTGTCGGCGGTGAGGAGAGCGCTGTCGGCGCTGGGGAGGGCGCTGTGGGTGTCAGCCCTGGTCGCGCAATTCCCGCCGCAGGATCTTGCCGGTGACGGTCTTGGGGAGATCCCCGACCACCTCCACCGAGCGCGGGTACTTGTAGGCGGCCATCTGCTCCATGCAGAAGGCGATCAGTTCGTCGGGATCGACGGACTGTCCCTCCCGAAGGGACACATAGGCTTTCACGGTTTCGCCACGATAGTCGTCGGGTACGCCGACCACAGCTGCCTCACGCACCGCCGGATGGGTGTACAGCACGTCTTCGACCTCACGTGGCCACACCTTGTAGCCCGAGGCATTGATCATGTCCTTCTTGCGGTCGACGAGATAGAACCAGCCGTCGGCATCCATGAAGCCAACGTCACCGGTGTGCAGGGCGCCGCCGGGGATCGACTTCTCGGTGGCCTCGGGCTTGTTCCAGTATCCGGGCACCACCTGTGGGCCCGACGTCACGAACTCGCCGACCTCGCCGACGGCGACGTCGTCGCCTGCCTCGTCGACGACGCGCACCACCGTGTTGAACACCGGCACACCCACCGACAACGCACCCGACGCGGGATCGACCGGCGCCCGAACACCCAGCGGCACACCGTGAGACGGAGAATTGGTCTCGGTGAGTCCGTAGATGTTGTGGATGTAGGCCCCGAAGACCTGCTCGAGCCGATCACCCATCGCCGGGGCGATGGGCGCGCCACCGGAGTACAGGATGCGCAGACTCTCGAAGTCGTCGGCGCTCGCGCCCGGCGCCGACGCGAGAGCGTTGAACGCGGTGATCGCGGCGACGGTGAACACCGGACGGTGTTCACGGATGGCGTCGAGCATGACCGACGGCTCGAAGCGATGTGCCAGGATCAGCGGTGAGCGGGCGATCATCGCGAACATGACGTGACCGACCAGTCCGGTGATGTGGAACAGCGGCGCGATACCAAGGATTCCTTCGCCGGGTTTCAGTCCGGTCCAGTCCCGATAGGTTTGCGCGTTGAACGCCAGGTTGCCATGGGTGTTCATGGCGCCCTTGGGATTACCGGTGGTTCCCGACGTGTAGGCGAGGACGGCCAGATCATCGGGGCCGGGGGAGACCTCGGGGAGATCGCCACCGACGAAGTCGTCGATGATGGTCACCAGATCGAGAGTCCCCTCGGGCCGGGTGCGCTCGAGCTCGGCGAACAACCGGGGATCGCCGCGCTTCTGGAAATCCAACGCGGAGCACGTGATCACGGTGTGCACCGACGTCGCCCCCGACTCGATGACCCCCTTGGCGACACCGGTGTAGAGATCGTCGAGGGTGAGCAATGCCACGGCACCGGAATCAGTGAGCAGATAGGTGAGCTCGCGGGCCTTGTTCATCGGGTTGATCGCCACGGCGACGCCGCCGGCCCGCCACGCGGCCAGGAGTCCGATCACGAACGCCGGATTGTTCTGGACGTACAGACCGAGGCGATCGTCATCGCCGAAACCGTGCTCGCGCAACGTGACCGCGACGGCACGCGAGGCGCGATCGACCTCGGCGAAGGTCAACGACTGATCGAAGTAGATCAGGAAGACGTCGTCGGGATTCTCGGCGACGGCGGCGTCGAACAACGCCAGGCCCGACGCGTACTCCGTCGTGATGTCACCGGCGGTGCCCGGTGGGTACAGCGACAACCACGGCCGCGCGGCGTAGAGACCCTCGCTCACTTGATCACCACCGGGTTGACCGGCGAGCCGGTGGCGTTGTGGATCTTCAACGGTGCTGCGACATAGAAGAACTCGTACACTCCGTCGTCGGCGCAGTCGGCGGCGAGCTTCTCGAGATCACAGATCTCGGTGAAGGCGATGCCGAGGTTGCGCATCAACGCGTTGTGCAGCACCAGGGCGACACCGTTGTTGGGGTCGGTGGTGATCTCGTTGGCGATGGTGTCGGTCACCAGGTTGGGGATCTCCTTGGCCTGGAACCATTCCACGAGTTCGGGCGAGTAGACCAGGCCCGGCTCGCAGAAGTCGTCGTAGAACTTGTCGCCCTGCTGGAAGAACAATTCGAGATGGTTGGTCCGGATGATCAGGATGTCGCGCGGCTTGATCTCGATTCCCTGTGCCTGCGCACACTTTTCGAGATCGGTGTGATCGTAGGTCTCGCGCGGGCCGAGGTGGTCGACGCCGCGGTGGCGCGCCATGTCGAGCAGCACGGCCCGGCCGGCGACGCCACGCTCGGCGATCGGCTCGACGCTGGCCTTGTCGAGGCCGCCGATGGTGGTCCGGGCGTCGAAGCCGTTCCAGATCTTGCCGCCGTACCAGACGTGTCCCAGCGCGTCGTACTGTGTGGAGCCCTGCAGGAAGGCGTTGATCTTGTCGTCGGCGTAGTGCAGGCCGCCGGGGAACGCGGGGCCGTCGCCACCGTCGTCCCAGTGCGACTCGTCGAGGATCATCTCGCGGGTGGCGGGGCTGCGGCCCGGCCAGACCGGATCACCCTTCGGGTCGCCGATCAGGCGTTGCAGGGTGAACAGTGTGCCCTTCTTGATGAGCGACGCGCCGGCGATCACCTGTTCGGCGGTCAGGTAGTTGAGGCTGCCGACCTCGTCGTCGGGGCCCCATTTGCCCCAGTTGGTCGGCGCGTTGTCGAGGAGTTCGGTGAGTGCAGGAGCTTCGGGAGCGGTGGTCATCGTTGATCCTCCAGTGATGAGCGAATGTTCTGAACTGTCCGAGCGATCGTTCAGGCCGGGTTCAGTGAGATGAGCATCACAGATGCCCCCGGGGTGCGTCAACCCCCTCGGCACAGCGGTGTTCGGGTGACGAAGTGCGCCGGGCGAGTTCAGTTCTGCTGAACTCGATGGCCCATCATCGCCAGGGCGAGTTCGGCGTATTCGGCGGCGACCTCGGCCGGTGATTGCGGGCCGCCGGGCGAGTACCAGTAGGGCAATGCCATGCACATCGTGGCAATGGCCCGTCCGGTGTTGTGCGGGTTGGGGGTGGTGAACTCGCCGGCCGCCACGGCGTCCGCGGCAACGACGTCGAGGTGCTGTTGGACACGGCGTCGGGAGTCGGCGACACGGGTTCGGTCGGGCTCCTCGAGGCTGCGCATCTCGGTGGCGGCGATGAAGGCGAGGTCGCGCCGGTGCGTGTGGCACAGGGCGAGCGCCTCCACCATGAGCGCGAAAGATGGCACCGGATGCGGATTTTCGTCGGCAGCCGCCGACATCCGCCAATGCACCTCGGTCATCATGACGTCGAAGAGCGCGACGAGTAGCTGCTGTTTGCTCCGGTAGTGGTGATAGATCCCGGCGACGCTGATCCCCGCCGCGCCGGCGACCACGCGCATGGTGGCACCGTGATAGCCGGTCTCGGTGAACACTTCCACCGCGGCGGCCAGGACGGGGTCGAGGTCGAGGTCGGCGAAGTGTCGCCAGTCGTCATCCCCGCGCGCCGGGGTCGGACGGACGAAGGTATCGCCGGCCAGCAGGGCGCCGGCGGTTACCCCGAGCACCGCGGCGACGGCGTTGAGTCGCTCGACGGTGACGGCGACCTTGTTGTTCTCGATCGCGCTCATCGTGCCGACACTGACCTCGAGGCGCCCCGCGAGATCACGCAGGGTCATCCCCGCGTTCTCCCGCGCTCGTCGCACCGCGGCACCCACCGCAGGTTCAGTCACGCTGAACAATGTACGGGTCGAGTCGGGCGCGCGTCGCGATTCGTGCGTTCACCACTGCTGCACGGGTTGCGGCCGTACACTCACGCACGCGATGCGCACACCAGACGACCCTGATCCCCGACGATCGACGAGCGGCCCGGGCGCCGGCGACTACGATCGGCGCCCGTGGCTGGTCCACTATGCGCCGGATCTGGGTGCGCACCTGACACCGGGCGCTGCGAATGCATTGCAGATGTTCGAGGCGACCGTCGCCGACCGGCCCGACGAGATCGCCCTGGACTACCTCGGACAGACGATGACGTGGCGGGAGGTCGACGAGGCTGCCGACGCGGTGGCCGGTCTGCTGGTCGCGCGCGGCTTCGCACCCGGCGATCGACTCGCCCTGCTCCTGCAGAACGACCCCGCGTTCGTCATCTGTCTCGTCGCGGCGTGGCGGGCCGGCGGGATCGCCGCGCTCATCAGCCCGATGGTCACCGCCGACGAACTCCGGCAACGACTCCACGACCACACGCCGACGGCCCTGGTCGCCCTCGACGACCTCTACCTCGACGTCGTCTCACCACTGCTCTCCGACGGAACCAGCAGTGTGCGCGTCGTGATCACCACGTCACCGGTGGACGGACCGAGCGGTCCGGTCGACGAGCCGAGGCTCTTCGCCGAGGTCACCCGCCGCACCGTCGCCGATGCCGTCGACCTGCGCACACTGATCGCGAATGGGCATGCGCGGCAGGGCTTTGCGCCTCGACCGATCGGCCCGCGGGACATCGCGGTGGTGATGGCCACCTCCGGAACCACCGGGCCGCCGAAGGGGGCATGCCTGACCCACGCCAACGTCGTGTTCAGCGCGCACGTCTACCGACGATGGTGCGCACTCGGGGCCGAGCCGATCCTCGCCGCCTCCCCGCTGTTCCATGTCACCGGTCTGATCGGCGCCGCGGCACTGTCGATGCTGACCGGGTCCCCGCTGGTACTCACCCACCGGTTCCGGGCCGACGTCGTCCTCGACGCGATCCGCCGCACCCGGCCCCGGTTCATGGTCGCGGTGATCACCGCCTACATCGCACTTGCCGACGAACCATCCTTGCTGCCAGAGGATCTCGACTCCCTGGAACTGCGGTTGTCCGGTGGGGCGCCGATCGATCCGGCGATCGCCTCGCGCCTACAGGATCGTCTCGGAGGCTACATCCACAACGTCTACGGACTGACCGAGACGTCGTCGCCGTCGCATATGGTGCCCATCGGCGCGCAGGCGCCCTTCGACTCCGAGACCGGGGTGCTCTCGGTCGGGGTGCCGGTCTTCGACACCGTCGTCCGCATCGTCGGTGATGACGGAACAGATCTACCGCCCGGCCAGATCGGCGAGCTGGTGGTCTCCGGCCCGCAGGTGATCGGCGGCTACTGGCGTAACCCTCGTGCCGACGCCGAGGCCTTCGTCGGCGGCGAATTGCGCACCGGGGACATCGGTTTCATGGATACCGACGGCTGGTTCTACGTCATCGATCGCAAGAGCGAGATCATCAACGCCTCCGGTTTCAAGGTCTGGCCCAACGAGGTCGAACGGGTCCTGCGCACTCATCCCGCGGTCGTCGACGCGGCGGTGGTCGGCATCCCCGACGATTACCGCGGCGAGTCGGTCAAGGCCTTCGTTGTTGTTGCCGAAATGGAAGCCTCCGAAAAGGATGTCGCCGAGGAGGATTCGGCAGAGACGGTCGCGCCGACCGAGCAGGAGCTCATCGACTACTGCCGAGATCATCTGGCGGCCTTCAAGTATCCGCGCGAGATCGAGCTGGTCGGCGAACTGCCCCGCACCGCCACCGGGAAGTTGTTGCGGCGCAAGCTGCGGTGAGGTGTCCCTGTCCGACCCCACCACCGGCCCCGATCACCGCAACGGGTAGAAATCCGCCTGGTTTCCCGACGCCGCTGCCGCGAGGGTCGCCGCGACCCGCTCGACGTCGTCGCGCAGCGTGGCGATCGTGACGCGCACGTGGTCGCCACCGCGCTGCGGCTCGACGATGAACGGATCGCCCGGTGCGACCTGAATACCGTTGGCGGCCAGATGGATCAATGCGTTGCGTTCGTCGGAGACCGGCACCCACACGTTGAGGCCGTCGGTGCCGCCCACGTCGATTCCCTTGTCCGCCAACGCCTCGACCAGTGCCGCGCGGCGGGCCCGATACGCCGCGCGGGCGTTGTCGACGGCGGCGACGGACGCCTCGTCGGTGAGCAGTTCATAGAGCACCCGTTGCAGCAGCCGCGGGGTCCAGCCGGGGCCGAGCATGCGGGTGGCGGTGACCCGGTCGATCACCTCGCGCGGACCGGTCATCGCGGCGATCCGCAGGTCCGGGCCGTGTGACTTGGAGAAGCTGCGCACATGGACCACCTGATCGGGCAGCCACCGGCCCAGGCTGATGTCGGGGGCGGCCACGGCGGCACCGCTGTGGTCGTCCTCGATGACGACGCACCGCGTCCCCCGGACGGCACGCGCGAGATCGCGGGCGCGGGACGCGGTCATACTGACACCGGTCGGGTTGTGGGCACGCGGCTGCAGGAGCGCCACCGTGGGGGCCTGGGCCATCGCGCGGGCGAACGCATCCGGATCGGGCCCGTGGCGGTCGATCGGCACCGGGATGTGTTGCAGGCCAAGGGTGTCGAGGAGATCGAGGAACTGCGGAAACGTCGGGTCCTCGACGATGACGCGGTCACCGAAGCGGGTGACCGCCTGCAGCGAGCGGGTCACCGCGTCGAGGGCGCCGTCGACGACGGTCAGTGCCTGCGCCTTGGACGGCCAACGGGTGCGCAGCAGGTCGCCGAGCTCGGGAACCACGGGATGATCGTGATAGCTGGTCGTCGCGGCCCGCTCGGCCACATTCGACAGTGCGGCTTTCAGTTCGGGGAGCAGCTCGGGGTCCGGTGACCCCTTCGACAGGTCGAGCCCGATGCTGCCGTGGGTGCGGGCCATCGTCGCGGTGCGCGACACCCGGGGCACGTCCGGCGCGATGGCGCCGTCGGCGACGAACGTGCCGCTGCGTCCGCGCGAGACCACCAGGCCCGAGCGGGACAACGCCTTCCACCCGTAACTGACGGTCGCGGGGGAGACCCCGAGCTGGGCGGACAGGTCGCGCACCGTGGGCAGGCGATCACCCGGGACGAGTTCACCATTGCGGATCATCCGTCCGATGGCGCCGGCGATCCCCGCAGGTGTGGGGTCGTCGATCACGATGCGCTGCGGCGTCACCTCGGTGGTGGGGTCGTGCACGGTCATCGGATACCTCGGTGGGTCGGTCGGGGCGGTCGGTCGGGATCGAGAAGTGTCTTGTGAGGAGATTCTGTCGTTTCGGCCCCGCGGTCGTAACACATACTCCATAGTGAGAAATATTCCGGAAATGTTTACTCGCCAGAGTGTCATTTATTCAATCACAAGTTGACGAGTCCCACCGACGACGGAGGAAACAAGCGATGACCGTGATCAGAGCGGCGATCACCCAGGTGGAATGGACCGGGGACGAGGAGTCCATGGTCGTCAAGCACGAAGGCCTGGCCCGCGAGGCCGCGGCTCAGGGCGCGACCATCGTCTGCTTCCAGGAGCTCTTCCACGGTCCGTACTTCGGGATCGTCGAAGACGCCAAGTACTACGAGTACGCGCAGTCCGTCCCGGGCCCGCTGACCGAACGCTTCGCCGCGATCGCGAAGGAACTCGGCATCGTCATCGTGCTGCCGGTGTACGAGGAGCAGATGGCGGGCCTCTACTACAACACCGCCGCGGTCATCGACGCCGACGGCAGCTACCTGGGCAAGTACCGCAAGAACCACATCCCCGACGTCGACCGCTTCTGGGAGAAGTTCTACTTCCGGCCCGGCAACCTCGGCTACCCGGTCTTCGACACCGCGGTCGGCAAGGTCGGCGTCTACATCTGCTACGACCGGCATTTCCCCGAGGGCTGGCGGGAACTGGGCCTGAACGGCGCCGAGATCGTCTTCAACCCCTCGGCCACCAAACCCGGGCTCTCGAACCGCCTGTGGGAACTCGAGCAGCCCGCCGCCGCGGCCGCCAACCAGTACTTCGTCGCCGCCAACAACCGGATCGGCACCGAGAGTGGCGAATTCGGCGACAAGGCGGTTACCTTCTACGGCAGCTCCTACTTCGCCGACCCGCGCGGCAACTACGTCGGCGAGGTCGCCTCCACCGACACCGAGGAGATCGTGATCCGCGACCTCGATCTCGACCTGGTGCGCACGGTCCGCAACGACTGGCAGTTCTACCGCGATCGCCGCCCCGACAGCTACGACGCCATCCCCGCCCGCTGACCGCGCCTTCTCGCGAGAGGATCTCCATGGCAACCACATTCATCCACGGCGGCACCGTCGTCTCGGCCACCGGCAAGGGCACCGCCGACGTCCTGGTCGACGGCGAACGCATCGTCGCCCTGCTCGAACCCGGTTCGACGGTGCTCGGCGCCGATCTGGCCACCACCGCCGACACCGTCATCGACGCCACCGGCAAGTACGTCATCCCGGGCGGTATCGACGCACACACCCACATGTCGATGCCGTTCGGCGGCACGCAGGCCAGCGACACCTTCGAGACCGGCACGCGGGCCGCGGCGTGGGGTGGTACCACCACCATCATCGACTTCGCCGTGCAGAAGTTCGGTGAGCGACTGCAGGATTCGCTGGCCACCTGGCACTCGATGGCCGACGGCGAATGCGCGATCGACTACTCGTTCCACCAGATCGTGGGCGACGTCAACGCCGACTCGCTGGCCGCCATGGCCGGCCTGCAGGACGAGGGCATCACCAGTTTCAAACTGTTCATGGCCTATCCGGGCGTCTTCTACAGCGACGACGCGCAGATCGTGCGGGCCATGCAGGTCTCGGCCGAGACCGGTTTGCTGACCATGATGCACGCCGAGAACGGTCCGGCGATCGACGTCCTCGCCGAGCAACTCGTCGCCGCGGGCAAGACCGATCCGTACTATCACGGCATCGCCCGCGCCTGGCAGTTGGAGGAGGAGGCCACCCATCGGGCGATCATGCTCGGAAACCTCACCGGCGCACCGCTCTACATCGTGCACGTCTCGGCCAAGCAGGCCGTCGGCCAACTCGCCGCCGCCCGCGACGCCGGACAGAACGTCTACGGTGAGACCTGCCCGCAATACCTGTATCTCTCGCTCGAGGATCAGCTCGGCGCACCGGGGTTCGAGGGCGCCAAGTGGGTGTGCTCGACGCCGCTGCGATCCAAGCACGATCACCACCAGGACGAGGTGTGGCAAGCCCTGCGCACCAACGATCTGCAACTGGTGTCCACCGACCACTGCCCGTTCTGCATGAAGGGCCAAAAGGACATGGGCATCGGGGATTTCACCAAGATCCCCAACGGCATCGGCTCGGTCGAACACCGGATGGACCTGCTCTACCAAGGGGTGGTCGACGGCAAGATCAGCCTCGAACGCTGGGTGGAGATCACCGCGACCACCCCGGCCCGGATGTTCGGCCTCTACGGACGCAAGGGTGTCATCGCACCGGGCGCCGACGCCGACATCGTGATCTACGACCCCGCCGGGCACACGTCGATCGGCATGGGCAAAACCCACCACATGAACATGGACTACTCCGCGTGGGAGGGATACGAGATCGACGGCGCCGTCGACACCGTCCTGTCCCGCGGTTCGGTGGTCGTCGCAGACCGTGACTACGTCGGCACCAAGGGCCACGGGAAGTTCGTCCGCCGAGAACTCAGCCAGTACCTCATCTAGGAGCATCATGGATTTCGGAGTTGTCCTGCAGTGCCATCCGCCGTCGGCGCGCACCATCGCGCTCACCCGCCTCGCGGAATCGCATGGCTTCAGCCATGTCTGGACGTTCGACTCGCACGTGCTGTGGCAGGAGCCCTACGTGCTGTTCGCCCAGATGCTCGCCGAGACCCGGCGCGTCACGGTGGGGCCGATGGTCACCAATCCCGCGACGCGCGATTGGACGGTCACCGCATCGCTGTACGCCACGCTCAACGAGATGTACGGCAATCGCACCATCTGCGGTATCGGGCGCGGTGATTCGGCGGTCCGCGTCACCGGCGGCAAGCCGACCACCCTGCGTGATCTGCGCGAGTCGGTGAACGTCATCCGCGAACTCGGCAATTCCCGTGAGGTCGAGATCAACGGCTCCACGGTCCGATTCCCGTGGAGCTCCGGTTCGTCACTGCCGGTCTGGGTGGCCGCCTACGGCCCGAAAGCGCTGGCGCTGACCGGTGAGATCGCCGACGGATTCATTCTGCAACTCGCCGATCTCGACATCGCGTCGTGGATGATCGACACCGTCCGCTCCGCGGCCTCGGATGCCGGCCGCGACCCCTACGACGTGAAATTCTGTGTGGCAGCACCGATGTACGTCGGCGACGACCTCGATCACCAGCGTGATCAGTCCCGGTGGTTCGGCGGCATGGTCGGCAATCACGTCGCCGACATCGTCGAACGCTACGGCACCGACGGCTCGGTCCCGGCCGCCCTCACCGACTACATCAAGACCCGCGAGGGATACGACTACAACCAGCACGGCCAGGTCGGGAACACCCACGCCGACTTCGTCTCCGACGAGATCGTCGACCGCTTCTGCGTGCTGGGGACCGTCGAGGACCACCTCACCAAACTCGAGGCGCTCGGCAAACTCGGTGTCGACCAGTTCGCCGGCTACCTCCAACACGACAACAAGGAGGAGACGATGCGCATGTACGGCGAGCACATCATCCCGACCCTCACCCGCGGCGGCGTCGCCGTGCGAAAGGAGCAGTGAGATGAGCACTCTCGAGAGCTCGGTGCACGAGCGCGCCTATCAGCTCGACCGCCAGTACGTCTTCCATTCGTGGTCGGCGCAGGCCGATCTGAACCCGATGGTCATCACCGGCGGCAGCGGTTGCCGGGTGTGGGACGATGCCGGGCGCAGCTACCTGGACTTCTCCAGCCAGATGGTCAACACCAACATCGGGCATCAGCATCCGCGTGTGGTGGCGGCGATCGCCGAGCAGGCACAGACGTTGTGCACCATCGCCCCGGCGACGGCCAACCTCGCCCGCGGCGAGGCCGCCAAACGGATCGTCGACCGTGCCCCCGACGGGTTGAACAAGGTCTTCTTCACCAACGGCGGCGCCGACGCGGTGGAGAACGCGATCCGCATGGCCCGCCTGCACACCGGCCGTGACAAGGTGCTCAGCACCTACCGCTCCTATCACGGCAACACCGGTGCCGCCGTCGTCGCGACCGGCGACTGGCGACGCGTGCCCAACGAATTCGCGCGCGGCCACGTCCATTTCCACGGTCCCTACCTCTACCGTTCGGAGTTCTGGGCGAGCACCCCGGAGCAGGAATGCGAACGGGCACTGGCACATCTGGAGCGAACCATCGTCGCCGAGGGGCCCGCGAGCATCGCGGCGATCCTGCTCGAATCGGTACCCGGGACCGCGGGAATCATGGTGCCGCCGCCCGGCTACCTCGCCGGCGTGCGCGCGCTCGCCGACAAGTACGGCATCGTCTACATCGCCGACGAGGTCATGGCCGGATTCGGCCGCACCGGAACGTGGTTCGCCTTCGAACCGCACGACGTGGTGCCCGACCTCATCGCCTTCGCCAAGGGCGTCAACTCCGGATACGTGCCGATCGGCGGGGTCATCATCTCCGACGCCATCGCCGAGACCTTCGCCCACCGGGTCTTCCCGGGCGGACTGACCTACAGCGGGCACCCGCTGGCGGCGGCGTCGGTCGTCGCCGCCCTCGACGCCATGTCCGAGGAGGGCATCGTCGAGAATGCCGCACGCGTCGGCGCCGAGGTCATCGGACCCGAACTCGAGGCGCTGGCAGCGCAATTGCCGATCATCGGCGAGGTCCGCGGCGTCGGCGTGTTCTGGGCGATCGAGCTCGTCACCGACCGTGCCACCCGGGAACCGCTGCCCGCGGCGCAGGTGGCCGGACTGAAGTCCGAACTCGCCGCGCGCGGGCTGCTCGCGTTCACCGCCGAGAACCGCATCCACGTGGTCCCGCCGTGCATCGTCTCCGACGACGAGGTCCGCGAGGCCATGGCCATCTATCGAGAAGTACTGTCCAGCAAGACGATCGAAGGAGTGACGAAGTGACCACCACGGTGCTCGACCATTACGTCGGGGGCAAGGCATGGGCGGGGGATTCCGAGCGCACCTCTCCGGTCTACGACCCGGCGCTCGGTGAGGTCAGCAAGCAGGTGCGGTTGGCCAGTGCCGCCGACGTCTCGCAGGCCGTCGCCACCGCCGTCGGCGCCTTCGACGGGTGGGCCAACGCCTCCATCGCGGCGCGTCAGGCAGTCATGCTCCGCTTCCGCGAACTGCTCGCCGCGCGGCGCGACGAGCTCGCCGAGATCCTGACCGCCGAGCACGGCAAGGTGCTCTCCGACGCGGCCGGCGAGATCGCGCGCGGACTCGAGGTCGTCGAGCTTGCCCTGAGCATGCCGCAGCTGTCCAAAGGTGAGTTCTCCCAGAATGTCTCGACCGGTGTCGACGTGTACTCGGTGCGCGAGCCGGTGGGCGTGGTCGGGATCATCAGCCCGTTCAACTTCCCGGCGATGGTGCCGCTGTGGTTCTTCCCGCTGGCCATCGCGGCCGGCAACACCGTGATCCTCAAGCCCAGTGAGAAGGACCCGTCCGCGGCGAACTGGCTCGCTGAGCTGATGACCGAGGCCGGTCTGCCGCCCGGAGTGCTCAACGTCGTACACGGCGACAAGGAGGCCGTCGACGCCCTGCTGACCCACCCGGACGTCCCGGCGATCTCCTTCGTAGGGTCCACACCGATCGCGCGGTACGTCTACGCCACCGGCACCGCACACGACAAGCGGGTGCAGGCACTCGGCGGTGCGAAGAACCACATGCTGGTGCTGCCCGACGCCGACCTCGACCTGGCCGCCGACGCCGCGGTCAACGCCGGATTCGGCAGTGCCGGTGAGCGATGCATGGCGGTGTCGGTACTGCTGGCGGTCGACTCGATCGCCGACGAGCTGATCGAGCGCATCGCCTCCCGGATGGCCGGCCTGCGCACCGGCGACGGCCGCAAGGGCTGCGACATGGGTCCGCTGATCACCGCGGCCCACCGCGACAAGGTGTCGGGCTACATCGACATCGCCAAGGCCGACGGCGCCCGCGTCGTCGTCGACGGTCGCGACGGCGAGTTCGACGGCGGCGCCGACGGATTCTGGCTGGGCCCGACGCTGCTCGACGGGGTGCCGCTCGACTCGGCGGCCTACACCGACGAGATCTTCGGACCGGTGCTCTCGGTGGTCCGGGTGCCCGGCTTCGCCGAAGGCGTCGAGATCATCAATGCTTCTCCCTACGGAAACGGCACGGCGATCTTCACCAACGACGGTGGGGCCTCCCGACGATTCCAGCGGGAGGTCACCGTCGGGATGATCGGGATCAACGTGCCGATCCCGGTTCCGGTGGCCTACCACAGTTTCGGGGGTTGGAAGGCGTCGCTGTTCGGCGACGCGAAGGCGTACGGCAGTGCCGGTTACGCCTTCTTCACACGGGAGAAGGCGGTCACATCGCGGTGGCTGGATCCGTCACACGGCGGCATCAACCTGGGTTTCCCCCAGCATGATTGACCCACTTCACTTTTCGGAGAACTGATGACCGACACAACAATTCAGCAGACGCCGGAGCGTTCGGCGCTGCTCAATGCAGATCTCGCGCCCACCGCGGAGGGCAAGGCCACCTGGCGCTCGTGGGATCTGTTCTGTCTGTGGATGACCTCGGCACACAGCCTGGGTAGCTACACCTTCGCCATCGGCATGCTCGCCCTGGGCCTGTCCGGGTGGCAGACGATGCTCGCGCTGTTCGTCGGCGTGCTCGGACTCTGGTTGGGCTCCAACCTGATCGGTGTCGCCGGGCAGAAGGTGGGCGTACCGTTCCCGGTGTTCGCCCGCGCCACCTTCGGCATCTTCGGCGCCAACATCCCCGCCCTGTTGCGCGGACTGGTCGCGGTGTTCTGGTACGGCATCCAGACCTACCTGGCATCGCTGGCGGTGATCGTGCTGATCGTGCGCATCTGGCCGGGCATGGAATCGTGGACCACCGGTGGTTTCCTCGGGCAGAGCCCGCTGGGCTGGATCACCTTCATGGTGCTCTGGGCGGTGCAGTTGCTGGTGCTCAGCTACGGCATGGAAATCGTCCGCAAGGCTTCGGATTTCGCGGGACCGGTGGTGTGGATCGGCATGATCGCGCTGGCCATCTGGATGCTCGAACAGGCCGACTGGAGCATCAACTGGCATGCGCGCGTCGGCGACGTGTTGT
This sequence comes from Gordonia sp. i37, assembly GCF_002043085.1. Taxonomy (NCBI): domain Bacteria; kingdom Bacillati; phylum Actinomycetota; class Actinomycetes; order Mycobacteriales; family Gordoniaceae; genus Gordonia; species Gordonia sp. i37. Next base: position 15,785 of record NZ_MVPX01000443.1, read on the forward strand.
CGCTGCCGAGTACCATCGCCGCCTTCGTCGCCGTCGCCTTCCTGATGATCGCCTACATGGCCGGCCCGCTGGTCAACTATGCCGACTTCGCACGGTTCGCGCCGTCGAAGAAGGCGATCAAACGCGGCAACGCCCTGGGCATCCCACTCAACGAGACGGCATTCGTGGTGCTCTCGATCATCATCTCCTTGTGCTCGCTCAAGGTGTTCGGCGACGGCACCCTCGACCCGGTGGCGCTGGTGTCCAAGATCGACTCGAACGTCGTCGTGGTGATCGCCGCGGTGTTGTTCGCGATCGCCACCGTGGGCATCAACATCGTGCTGAACTTCGTCTCGCCGTCCTATGACATCAGCAACGTCGCGCCCAAGTACATCTCGTTCCGGACCGGCGGCATCATCACCGCGGTGCTCTCGATCGTGGTGTTGCCGTGGAAGGTCTGGGGTAGCGAGACCGCGATCGTGTACTTTCTCGGCGGTGTCGGTTCGTTGATGGGCCCGGTGTTCGGCATCCTCATCGTCGACTACTACCTGCTGCGCAGGGAGAAGACGAAGGTCGCCGATCTGTATTCGGTCGACCCCGACGGTGCCTACCACTTCACCCGGGGATTCAACCCGGCCGCGGTGGCGGCATTGGTGATCTCGGGTGTGGTGGCCGCGCTGGTGGCGCTGGTGCCCGAGTCGCAGAACATCACGGCGTTGAGCTGGCCGGTCGGCGCGGCGCTCGGCGCGATCCTGATGCTGGTCCTGAGCCGGTTCACCGGTGCGGGTCGGGTCGCGGGTCGCTCGACCGCCGACGTCCCGGTGGAGTCCGAAGTCGGAAGCGAGGTCACCGGCTCACAGGCGTGAGCCGCTGCGGCACCATCGTTCTCAGGCCCGCGTCCCCGTCGACACCTCGTCGTCGGCGACGCGGGCCTTGCCGGTGATCACGGCGTCGCCGAACACCACCGCATCGCCACCGACGTGGGCCTCCCCACTCACCTGGGCATTCCCGTGAACCCGTGCGCGCCCGTCGATCACGGTGCTGCCGCCGATGGTGGCCGCTCCGGAGATCCGGACGTGCCCACGCACCCGCGCATGACCTCCGACCCGGCAGTTCTCGGACAGGATGGCGTACTCGTCGACCAGTGCGTTCTCGGCGACCCGGCTGTGGCCGCAGACACGGGCGTTGCCGATGGCGCCGGCGTCGCCGTCGATGACCGCCTCCTCGTACACCCACGCGGTGCCCGATACCCGTGCGTGCCCGATGATCTCGGCATCACCGGAGATCCGGGCGCCGCCCGAGACGACGGCGTCGGCGAACACCGATGCATTGCCGTCAACCCGTGCGGTACCGCGGATCTCGGCACGATCGCCGACGAAGGCGTTGTCGCGGACGGCGGCATTGTCGGCGACCCGGGCCTCGCCGACCACCCACGCCTGGTCGCCGACCCACGCCTGATCGACGACGTTGTCCGCCGAGGCGACCCATCCGCCGAGATCACCTGCGCTCACCCGGTGTTGGGGGAGATCGCGGATCGCGCGAATCCGGCGGAGCGCCACGGTGTGCGAGGTGCCCGAGAGTGTGTAGGTGAATTCCTGTGCGGCACCGACGAATTCGATGTGCGAGGGCACCAGCGTCGGTATCGAACCCGACGAAACCTGGTTCTGGGCATAGGCATCGGCGGGCGAAGGCGCAGGTGGCGGCGCAGCGACCGACACCGGTGCAGGTGTAGCCGGCGTCGGAGTCGACAGGGCCACCGACAGTGCGTGAACGAATTCCGCGCACGATGGGTACCGCTCGCCGGGGGTCTTCGCGAGGGCGCGCAGGAAGACGGGGTCGATGGCCGGCGACAGGTCGGGACGCATCGCCGAGATCGACGGCGGCGGATCGACGAGGTGTGCCTTCATGATCGTCGCGACGGTGGGCCCCTGGAATGGTTTGCATCCGGTCAGCAGTTGGGCGGCCATACACGCCAGGCTGTACTGATCGGATCGGCCGTCGAGCTCGTGGGCCGAAAGTTGTTCGGGCGAGCAGTAGTCGAAGGTGCCGATGAAGGTACCGGCCGCGGTGAGCCCGTCGTCGGCACCGATCTGACGCGCGATGCCGAAGTCGCCGAGCAGGGTCTGGTCGATCTCGGTGTCGATGAGGATGTTGCCCGGTTTGACGTCGCGGTGCACGATGCCGCGGCGATGCCCGAAGTCCAGGGCGCGGGCGGTGTCGCGCAGCACGGCGAGCACGGTCGGCACCGGCATGCCCTGCGGTGCATCGGCGACGAGTTGGGCGACCGACGTGCCGCGCACGAGACGCATGCTCATCCACAGCAGTCCGTTGTCGTCACCGCAGTCATAGATCGACACGATGTGCGGATGTTCGAGGGTCGCGGCGAGGTGCGCTTCGCGTCGGAACCGTTGGCGGAATCCGGGGTCGGCCGATACCGAGGCGTTGAGCACCTTGAGCGCGACCATGCGCGGTAGCCGCGGGTGATGGGCGGCGTAGACGGTACCCATGCCGCCTTGTCCGAGGATGTCGGCCACGCGGTATCCGGCGATCTGTCGCTCACCGGATCGTTGCATTCCCCGCGCCTCCACTGCATCGAGCACCGCACTTGTTGTCGGCGCGCGCCGCTTTTTCCGCCGCACCGCCGTGCGTGACGTTAGCACCGGTATTGCGGAGAATGCGTGCTCGAGCGAGGGAGATGACACCGATCGAATGAGCACACCATTCCAGTGAGCGACTGTGCCGATCATGCAGCGGCGCCGCCCGGAAGAGTTCCGGGCGGCGCCGCTGGGGAAGGGGTGATGGGGCAGGGACGTCAGCTCGCGTCGGACGAGCCGTCGGTGATCTCGATGCGCCGGGCGACCGCGGGTGCGGCCTTGGTGAGCTCGAGACGCAGGACTCCGTCGGTGAGGGTGGCCTCGACCTTGTCGGCGTCGACCTCGCCCGGTACCCCGAGGCGATAGTCGAACTTGCCGGTGCGTCGGGTCTGATGGCGTACCTCGCCGGTGCGTTCGACCTCGGTGGTCTCACCGTGCACATGCAGGACGTTGTCGTCGAGTTCGACGCTGATGTCCTCACGCTTGATGCCCGGCAGCTCTGCCTCGACGATGTAGGCGCTCTCGGTCTCCTCGACGGTCACCGCCGGGGTCCACGCGTCGGCGAACCGCGTGGGTTCGAGCCCGGCGAAGGCGGTGTCGAAGAAGTCGAGCAGTCCGCGGTTGTCCTCGAACATCCGGAACGGGCTCAAGAACGGGGTCGCGGCGCGACGGGCGGGAACGAGACGGCCGTTGGTTGCCATGATGATCTCCTTTGACTCGGGGGTGCTCCGTGTGGAGCAATCTTATGTCAAGTTGAGCGCACCACTATCAAGTTTTATTCCCGTCGGCACCAACTGACATCGCCCCTGGTCAACGGACGTTCTGGTCGATGAACTCGGTGGTGTACAGCTGCGAGGCGGGCAGGGTGGCCGGCAGGTTCGCACCCGTCTTGTTCAACACCGGGATCAGCTCGTCGATCGAGGTCTGGGCCTTGGTGAGGTCGTAGCCACCCCAGACGCCCGCGGAATCCGGACCGATCACGCCCTTGTCCTTGAGCAGTTGCGCCGAGTAGGCGGCCTCGCCCTTGCTGTAGGGGGTAAACGCGACGTCCTGGCTGACCCAATCGGTGATCGTGGTGTTGATGGCCTCGGGTGCGGAGACATAGTTCTTGCCGGTCTGCTGGATCATCGGGACCAGCTTGGTCAGGCAGGCGCGCAGTGAGTCGAGTTTGTTGGCGCGCACGGTGACGTTCGAGGCGTACACGTCGTAGCCCGCGTCCTTGACCATCGCGTACGCGACGCGCTTGTCCCAGGACGGCGTCTCGTGCTCGTAGGTGTACGGCTCGGAGTTCGCGAAGCCCTGCTGTGCGATGGTCGGGTCGCCGACGAAGCGGGCCGGGGCGCCGTCGTATCCGGTGTCGAGCTGGCTCTGTTTGAGCAGGCCCTTGGCCACCAGCCACTGCGGGAAGACCTGGTCCTTGGACACCACGACGGTTGCGTCGGAGCGGCCGATATCGGCGATGGTCTTCCACGTCGGATGTGCCTTCGGGTCCCACATGAGGATCGACGGGTTGTACTGCAGCAGCGGTGTCACGCCGACGACGCGCTGGGCGGTCGCCGCCGAGACCATCTGATCGCCGTGCACCAAGCCGAGATCGATCGAATCGTCGGAGTACATCACCGAGGGCACCGATTGGAATCCGATCGCCGGCCCGCCGGCGCGCAGGGTGATGTCGACGCCGGTGTCCTTGCCGTCGAAGACGAGCGGGCCGGTGGCCGACTTCTGATCGGTGTTGACGCTGTAGCCCGGGCCGAGCAGGCCGATGACGCCGGCCATGTCGGATTGTGGCTGCCACTGGAGTTGCACCACAACATCTTTCGGGCACGATGCGGCGAGGTTGTACTGCGGAGGTGCGGGCGGAAGGCTCGACGCGGCGCCGGAGGTGCTCGACGAGTCGGTGCAGCCGGTGATGGCCGCGAGGCACGTGGCCACCGCGGCGGTGGCCACGGCGGCGCGGAGGGAAACGGTCGGGATTCGCAAGGGGTGCTCCTGGACTGGTTGGACCGAATGAACTGGGTGGAACGGATTGCATGTAAACGTAGGGCACGACGCCGTGTGGGGCCACTTGGCTACATGTAGTCGCCGCTGACCGTCCCTGATCCGTCAGAACGTCCACTGAGCTGGTAATATTCTGGATTCGAACTGGTGGAGCCCACCAGTATGGGGCTGTGCGACACACAGAATTCACAGAGGGTCACGCGATTGCAATACATGTAATCAAGAATCATCACCACGCAGCCGATGTGGTCGCTACATGTAACGCGACCGCATCTCGACCTCGTCCACCCGCCAACTCGCCGGCCCAGCACCAGGAGCGCCCATGAGTCTCATCGACACCGTCAACGAGCCGGACGCCCGGCACCTGCGCAAGGGAGTGGTCATCTCGGTGGCCGGGGCGAGTAAACGATTCGAGTCCGGGACCGAAGCGCTTGCCGAGGTCGATCTCGACATCGCCACAGGCGATTTCGTCGCCGTGGTCGGTCCGTCGGGCTGCGGTAAGTCGACGCTGCTGCGGATGGCCGCCGGCCTCGAGTCGCCGACCTCCGGCAGCGTCGCCCTCTCCACCGACTCGGTCGGCGTGATCTTCCAGGAACCCACCCTGCTCGGGTGGCGTTCGGTGCAGGCGAACGTCGAGCTGTGTGCCGAACTCGCCGGAATGCCCAAGGCGCAACGCAGATCCCGCGCCGCCAACGCCATCGAGGCGGTTGGGCTCACCGGGTTCGAGAAACAGCTGCCGCGCATGCTCTCCGGCGGTATGAAGATGCGGGTGTCGTTGGCGCGCATGCTCGCCAAGGACCCCGAGGTGATGTTGCTCGACGAGCCGTTCGGCGCGCTCGACGAGATGACCCGCCTCGACATGCAATCGGAGTTGCTGCGGCTCTACACCGCACACCGATTTACCGCGATGTTCATCACCCACTCGATGTCGGAGGCGGTGTTCCTGGCCAATCGGGTCATCGTCATGTCCGCGCGGCCCGGCCGCATCGTCGCCGATCTGCGCATCGACTTCCCCTATCCGCGCGACCCCGAACTGCGATTCGACCCGGCCTTCACCACTCACGTGGCCGAGGTCTCCACAACCTTGCGAGGTGCATGATGACCCTGACAAGCGCTGTCCCGAGGAAGAACTCGCCCCCGAAGAAGAACTCGGCCCCGAAGGAGAAAATGGCCCCGGCGACGGATTCCGCCGCGGTGCCGCGCGCGGCGTCGCCGGGAACTGCGGCCCGCGCCCGCAAGGTCCTGGCGATGGTGGCACCCCCGGCGCTGTCGTTCGGTGTCGGGATTGCCCTGTGGTACCTCGTCAGCTACCAGATCCTGAGCCCTGAGCGACGATTCCTGCTGCCCCCACCGCATCAGGTGCTGACCACCTCGCTGCTCGACAAGGCCCACGTCGACCCCATGCTCGACGCGCTGCTCGTCACCGCGCGGGTCAGCCTGGTGGGATTCGTGGTGGCTGCGGTGCTCGGCGTGGGCATCGGCGTCGTGATGAGTCGCGGGGCATTCCTCGAACGCGCCATCTACCCGTGGGCGGTGGTGGCCCAGGTGATCCCGGTGCTGGCCATCGTGCCGCTCATCGGATTGTGGTTCGGCTACGGCATGACCGCCCGAACCATCGTGTGCGTCGTCATCGCGATCTTCCCGATCATCGCCAACACCCACTTCGGGCTGATGTCGGTGGACCGCGGAGCCCACGAACTGTTTACCCTGTCGCGCGCATCGATGCCCGCCCGGCTGTGGAAACTCGAACTGCCCTCGGCACTTCCGGCGATCATGACCGGTTTCCGTACCGCGTCGGGTCTCGTCGTCGTCGGTGCGATCATCGGCGACATGTTCTTCGCCAAGGGCCAGCCCGGCATCGGTACCCTGCTCGACATCTACCGCTCGCGACTGCAATCGGAGGATCTCATCGCCGCGATCATCCTCGCGTCGCTGTTCGGGATCGCGGTGTTCGCCGTGTTCAGCGTGCTCAATGCGCTCGTGCACCGGCGCCGCTGATCAGACCCGCTCACATCCCACTTCCGAAAGAGGCTCACCATGTTTCACGTCCCCGTCATCGACATCTCCGCGTACCGGGACCCGCACGCCGACCCGTCGGCGCGTGCCGAGATCGCCCGTGCCCTCGACGAGGCCTGCGCCGGAGTCGGTTTCATCCAGATCGTCGGCCACGGCGTCGCACCGGAGGTGATGACCGGCCTGGCCGATGCACTCGACGAGTTCTACGCCCTGCCGCTGGAGGTCAAGAAGCGCTACACTCGGGCGGGGGAGAATCGCGGTTACAGTCCGCCCAAGAGCGAGTCGCTGAGCATGAGTCTCGGTGTGGCCGCAGCGAATCAGATGAACGACTTCTACGAGGCGTTCACCGTCGGCTCCGAACGTGACTGGTATCCGGGGGTGTCCGGGCTGCCGGTGGTGAGCTATCCCGACAACACCTGGCCCGACGCGGCACCGGGGTTCCGGCCGGCCGTCGAGCGGTGGTTCGACGAGGCGCGCACCGTGTCCCGAATCCTGTTGTGCGCGTTCACCGATGCGCTCGGTCTTCCCGATGGGTACTTCGCGTCGATGGTCGACCACTCCATCGACGCGCTGAAGATGAACAACTACACCCTGCCCGAGGGGGAGATCGACCTGATCGGTGAGCTCACCGGGATGGGCGCGCACACCGACTTCGGGATCCTCACCGTGTTGTGGGCCGATCAGGTGCCCGGGCTACAGGTCCTCGACCACGACGGCGTCTGGCACGACGTCGAGCCCGCCGACGGTGCGCTCATCGTGAATCTCGGCGACGCGATGGCACGCTGGACCAACGACCGGTGGCGTCCGACGATCCATCGCGTCGATCCGCCGGTCGTCGACGGTCGTATCCTGCGCCGGCGTTCGGCGGCGTTCTTCTTCGACGGCAACCACGACGCCGTCATCGAGACCCTGCCCGGATGTGCTCGCACCGATCAGCCCGGATACCCGCCGATCACCATCGCCGACAACATCAATGCCAAGCTGGCCGGCATGAAGTCGGGGATCGCACCGCAGGGTGCCGAGCGGGAGGCGGCGCGCGTCGGCGCGGCACGCCCGGCGTGAGCGCCGATTACGCTGCAAGACGATGAGCGTCGACAACAGCGATGGGGCACTGCTGACCCAGGCCGTCCTGCGTCGGCTGCGCGACGAGATCTTCGACGGGACGATGGCCCCGGGGACGCCACTGAGCGTGCCCGGGCTCGCCACCCGGCTCGAGGTGTCGCGCAGCCCGGTGCGCGAGGCGGTGCAGCAACTCGTCGTCGAGGGTCTCGCCGAATACACCCCGCGCGTCGGGGCCAAGGTCGCGGTACTCGATGAGGACATGCTGCGCCAGGTGTTCGAGGTTCGCGAGGTGCTCGACGGCCTCGCCGCCCGGCAGGCCACCGCCCGCGTCACCTTCGCCGACCTCGAGATCCTGTGGGAGCACGTGCGCCGTCAGGAGGAGATGCTCGACAGTCCCGCCGACCATCGGCGCGACGCCGAACTCGACCTCGACTTCCACACCGCGGTCCGTACGCTCTCGGGCAACAAACCGCTGTGCGACGCCCTGCTCAAACTCGACACCCAGTCGCACCTGTACCGCTCGGACATGTGGGCACTCGAGGTCAACCGCCGGCTCGCGGTCACCGAACACCGCCGGATCGTCGCCGCGCTGGAGGCCGGTGACGCCGACGGCGCGCAGCGCGCCGCATGCGCGCACGCGGCGGGCGTACTGGTACGGCTGTTGCGGTCCTGACCGCGCGCCGGTTCGTGCACAATGGCGGGTCATGACCACCGACATCCCCGGCGAGTCGCTCGACGAACTCCCACCGACGCAGTGGGCCGGCCACCCCAACACCCTTGCCGGTGTAATGGTTTGGGCCGCAGGTGTGTTGGGTGTCGGTCCGCAACCGGTTGCGTCGATGCCGCAAGTCGCGGCCGCCGACGTCGTACTGCTGCTCGTCGACGGTCTCGGTGATCGGCTGCTGCACCGTCATGCCGATGTCGCGCCGACGCTGTCGGCGCTGCACGCCACCACCCTGCGGGCCGGGTTCCCGGCCACCACCGCCACCTCCATCACCAGCCTGACCACCGGTACCGCATGCGGCCTGCACGGCATCATCGGTTACGCCTTCCGGCCCGACGACCATTGCCGCACCACGGGTCCGCGCCGGATGCTCAACGCGTTGCGTTGGACCATGGACGCCGCCGACGGACCATCGGCCATGGCCACCTATCCACCCGATCTCGTCGCCCCACTCGCCGGTGCGCTCGCCGGACTCGCCGAGCACGGGGTGTCGATCAGCTACGTGATGCCCGGGGAGTTCCGCGGAACCGGCTTGACCCAGGTGGCCTTCCGCGCCACCGGACGCCATCTGGCCGCCAATACACCCGACCTCGTTCGTGAGGGTGTGGGCACCGCGCTGGCGCGGCGGTCGGGTCGACGGGGCTTCGTCTACGCCTACCTCTCCGACCTCGACGCCGCCGGACACCGATACGGCCCCGGCTCGGAGGAATGGGTGCGCACCCTGTGCACGGTCGACGCGCTCGTCGCCGACCTGGTCGCCGATCTGCCGGCCGACGCCGTGCTCGCGGTCACCGGTGATCACGGCATGCTCGCCGCGGGCCGGCGCGTCGACCTCGACGCGGACCCGCTCTGGACGGCCGGGGTGGAGATGATCGCCGGGGAACCGCGGGTGCGCCACCTCTATGTCGCCCACGGTGCCCGCGACGACGTCCTCGCCACGTGGACGGCCGAACTCGGCGCCGAAGCCCGCGTCGTCACGCGCGAGCAGGCCGTCGACGAAGCGTGGTTCGGCATCGCGGTCGACCCGGACATCGCGCAGCGGATCGGCGATGTCGTGGCCGTCGCCCGCGACCGCACCGTGCTGGTCCGCGGCGACGTCGAACCGCTCGAGGCGAGGATGATCGGGCACCACGGCGCGTGGACCGCCGACGAACAACTCGTGCCGCTGCTCGTGGCTCACGGTTGACGGGTCCGACCAGACCTTGCACTCGCCATGGTCGAGTGCTAAAACGGACGTTGGCACTCACGGACCGTGAGTGCCAGGTCGGGACGGTGAGATCGGTTCCGAATGACACACCGGTCGTCCGTCGCGGGCACCGAGTCCGGCCATAGATACCTGGTGTCACCCCCTATCGGAGGATCACTTACCCATGGCCAAGCAAATCGCGTTCGACGAAGAGGCCCGCCGGGGCCTCGAGCGGGGCCTCAACAGCCTCGCCGACGCTGTCAAGGTGACGTTGGGCCCCAAGGGTCGCAACGTCGTTCTGGAGAAGAAGTGGGGCGCCCCCACCATCACCAACGATGGTGTCTCCATCGCCAAGGAAATCGAGCTCGAGGACCCGTACGAGAAGATCGGCGCGGAGCTCGTCAAGGAAGTTGCCAAGAAGACCGACGACGTCGCGGGTGACGGCACCACCACCGCCACCGTGCTCGCCCAGGCGCTCGTGCGCGAGGGTCTGCGCAACGTCGCCGCCGGCGCCAACCCGCTCGGCCTCAAGCGCGGCATCGAGAAGGCCGTCGAGGCCGTCACCGAGTCGCTGCTCAAGAGCGCCAAGGAGGTCGAGACCAAGGAGCAGATCGCTCAGACGGCCGGCATCTCCGCGGGCGACGCATCGATCGGTGAGCTCATCGCCGAGGCGATGGACAAGGTCGGCAAAGAGGGCGTCATCACCGTCGAGGAGTCCAACACCTTCGGGCTGCAGCTGGAGCTCACCGAGGGCATGCGCTTCGACAAGGGCTACATCTCGGGCTACTTCGTGACCGACGCCGATCGTCAGGAAGCCGTCCTCGAGGACCCCTACATCCTGCTCGTGTCGGGCAAGGTCTCGACCGTCAAGGACCTGCTGCCGCTGCTGGAGAAGGTCATCCAGGCCGGCAAGCCGCTGCTGATCATCGCCGAGGACGTCGAGGGCGAAGCCCTTTCGACCCTGGTCGTCAACAAGATCCGTGGCACCTTCAAGTCCGTCGCCGTCAAGGCCCCGGGCTTCGGTGACCGTCGCAAGGCCATGCTGGCCGACATCGCCATCCTCACCGGTGGCGAGGTAATCAGCGAAGAGGTCGGCCTCTCGCTCGAGGGTGCAGGCGTCGAGCTGCTCGGTACCGCCCGCAAGGTCGTCGTGACCAAGGACGAGACCACCATCGTCGATGGCGCCGGTGATGCCGACGCGATCGCCGGTCGCGTGGCGCAGATCCGCACCGAGATCGAGAACAGCGACTCCGACTACGACCGTGAGAAGCTGCAGGAGCGCCTGGCCAAGCTGGCCGGCGGTGTTGCGGTCATCAAGGCGGGCGCGGCCACCGAGGTCGAGCTCAAGGAGCGCAAGCACCGCATCGAGGACGCCGTCCGCAACGCGAAGGCTGCCGTCGAAGAGGGCATCGTCGCCGGCGGTGGCGTGGCCCTGCTGCAGTCCGAGCCGGCCATCGACGCACTCTCGCTCGAGGGTGACGAGGCCACCGGCGCCAACATCGTCAAGGTTGCGCTGTCGGCTCCGGCCAAGCAGATCGCCTTCAACGCCGGGCTCGAGCCGGGCGTCGTCGCCGACAAGATCCTCAACTCGCCGAAGGGCACCGGCCTCAACGCCGGCACCGGCACCTACGAGGACCTGCTGGCCGCAGGCATCAACGACCCGGTGAAGGTCACCCGCTCGGCGCTGCAGAACGCAGCCTCGATCGCGGCGCTGTTCCTCACCACCGAGGCCGTCGTCGCCGACAAGCCGGAGAAGAACCCGGCCCCGGCCATGCCGGGTGGCGACGAGATGGGCGGCATGGGCTTCTGAGCCCGGTCTCCCTCTGACGCACGACAGTACGAAGGCCGGTCACCCCACGGGGGTGGCCGGCCTTCGGCGTTGTCTGCCGCGCGTGGCCGGAATGCCGGCCCGATGACGACGGTTGAACCGCTCGTGAGTTCAACGATCCCCGTCGACGTGTGGTCCGACATCGCCTGCCCGTGGTGCTACATCGGGAAGCGGAAGTTCGAGGCCGGTCTCGCCGAATCCGGTCTCGCCGATCGCGTCACCGTCACCTATCACAGCTTCGAGCTGGCCCCCGACACCCCGGTCGACTTCGACGGCACCGAGGTCGACTTCCTCGTCGGCCACAAGGGCATGCCGCGCGATCAGGTCGGGCAGATGCTGGCGCAGGTCGCCGCGATCGCCGCCGAGGCGGGACTGACCTACGACTTCGACGCGCTACAGCAGACCAACACGCTCAAGGCGCACGAACTGCTGCATTTCGCGAAAGCCCGAGGGCGCCAGCTCGACATGGCCGAACGACTGTTCCGCGCGTACTTCACCGAGGGCCGGCATGTGGGACGGGCCGCCGATCTCGCCGATCTCGCGGCCGACATCGGACTCGACCGCGACGCCGCGCTTCGCGCCCTGACCGACGGCACCTACACCGACGCCGTGGCCGCCGACATCGCGCAGGCCCGTGCGTACGGCATCAGTGGCGTCCCGTTCTTCGTGATCGACGGACGTTACGGTCTCTCGGGCGCGCAGTCGCCGGAGACCTTCGCCGACGCATTGCGCACGGTGGCGCGGGAGCGCGCCGATGCCTGAGGAGTCACGCGTCGAGGAAGAAGGCGTGACGCACAACGAATCCGCCGCCCCTGCACACGGGTTCGCCATGCTCGGTGGGCACGGGGCCGTGTGCAGGGACGGCGTCTGTGAGATCCCGACGGCAGCAGGCGACGAGTCGGGCGCCCGACGCGCAGTCCTGGGAACCGACGGCTGAGCCCTACGGCTCGATGAGGACCTTCATCTTCTTCCCGGCGTGCAGTGCGTCGAAGCCCTCGGCGACGACGTCGTCGATCGGCACCGTGGTGACCCAACCTGTGGTGTCGTAATGCCCGGCCGCCATCAGTTCGATGACCGCGTCGAAGTCGGCGGACGTGTAGCCCAGTGAGCCCTGCATGCGGGACTCGCCGAACAGCAGGCTGAGCAACGGGGTCTCGATCGGCTTCTCGTAGACGGCGACACAGATGAAGGGCGAACGTGCTGCCAGACATGCCAATCCGGTCGCCACGGTCGCGGTGACGCCTGCGGCGTCGAACACCGCGTCGGCGCCACGGCCATCGGTGTCCTTCGCGATCACCGCGACGACGTCGTCGGTGGTCGGATCGAGCACGCGCGCACCGAGAGCGGCGATGGCCTCGCGACGCGGGGCCGACGGTTCCACGACGGTGACGTCGGTGAGCCCCAGCCCGCGAAGTGCGTACCACAGCCCGATGCCGATGGGCCCGGCCCCGAAGACGAGGGCGTGATCGCCCGGGCCGACCTCACCGAGGCAGGCGGCGTGGTAGGCCACCGACATCGGCTCGACCAGTGCGCCGAGTTCCAGCGGCAGATCGTCGGGCAGCTTGTGCAGCATGTGAGTGGGTACGACGGTGTACTCGGCCATCCCGCCGTCGGCCATCAACCCGTGGAAGCCTATCTGGGCGCAGGTGTTGTAATGCCCGCTCGTGCATCGGTCGCACGTGCCGCAGGAGTAGATGGGCTCCACAGCAACCCGGTCACCGATTGCAAATCCCTGGACATCCGAACCGATTTCGGTGATGGTCCCAGAGAACTCGTGGCCCAGGATCAGCGGTGCCTGCTGCCCGGTCAGCGGGTGCGGTTCGGTGGGGATGTTGAGGGGGCCGGCATAGTATTCGTGGAGATCCGACCCGCAGATCCCGTTGAATCCCACCTTGATCTTGACCTGGCCGGTCGAGGGTGTCGGTTCGTCGGCATCGACGATCTCGACGTGTTGTTGTCCGTAGAACATTGCTGCGCGCATGATGTTTTCCTGCGATTCGGTTTCTCGGGAGATGGGGGAGTGTGGGGGTCACGCACAGTTGAGCTGTGCGAACTCGCCGCGATGAAAGATCAACGGCGCCACCGAACTGTCGGCGGCGAGTTCGGACACCCGGCCGTGGACGACGACGTGATCGCCGCCGTCGCCGATCGATGCGACCTCGGCCTCGATCCAGGCGCAGGCGCCCTCGACGCGCGGTGCGCCGTTGTGGCCGGGCGCCCATGTGACACCGGCGAACTTGTCGCCGCCGGAACGGGCGAAGCCGAGTGCGAGGTCGGCCTGATCGTGGCCGAGGACGTTCACACAGAATCGTCCGGCAGCCTCGATCCGCGGCCACGTCGTCGATGTCCGGGCAGGCAGGATCAGCACCATCGGCGGGTCGAGAGACAGGGACGAGAACGACTGGCAACAGAATCCGCTGGGACCCTCCTGCGTCATCGCGGTCACGACGGTCACCCCGGTGGGGAAGTGCCCCAACACATGTCGGAAATCCTCGAGGCTCATCGGGCCACCTCGCCGACCGGTGCGTCGAGGACGTTGCGACGGATCTCGCGTTTGAGGAGTTTGCCGGAGGCGTTGCGCGGAAGGCTCTCGACGAAGTGGATCTGCTTGGGCACCTTGTATCCTGCCAATTGTTCGCGGGTGTGCGCGATCAGTTCGGCCTCCTCGACCTCGCCGGAACGCACCACGAAGGCCGCGATCGCCTCGATCCACTTCTCGTCGGGGACACCGATGACCGCCACCTCGGCGACCGCCGGATGGGTGTAGAGGGCATCCTCCACCTCACGCGAGGCCACCAGGATTCCTCCGGTGTTGACGACGTCCTTGATGCGGTCGACGACGGTGACGTAGCCTTCCTCGTCGATCGTGACCAGGTCACCGGAATGAAACCAGCCGTCGCGGAAGGCTTCTGCCGTTGCGGTGGGATTGTTCCAGTAACCGTCGCACAATTGCGGCGAGCGGTAGACGACCTCACCGCTGTCTCCCGGTGCCACGTCGTTGCCGTCGGTGTCGACCACCCGTAACTCCACGTTGAGCACCGGAAGGCCGCACGAGGCGGGCCGGGCGGCATGGCCCTCGGGCCGCAGAACGGTTGCCAGCGGACCGATTTCACTCTGACCGAAGGCGTTGTAGAAGCCGAGATCCGGCAGTCGTTCCTGTAGGCGCGCCAGCACGGGAAGCGGCATGATCGACGCACCGTAGATCGCCTTGCGCAACGACGAGAGATCACGCGTCGCCAGATCCGGGTGCTGCGACAACGGAACCCAGACCGTCGGCGCGAGGAAGATCGACCCGATCCGCTCGGACTCGATCAGACGCAGAACCGTGGGAACATCCGGGGCCTTGATGAGGCGATTGGTCGCGCCGATCGCGATGTAGGGCATCATCAGGACGTGCATGCCGGCCGAGTGGTAGAGCGGCATGGCATGCAGTGGGTTGTCGTCCCGGGCGTAGTCGAGTGCCTCGATGGAGGAGAAGTACTCGTGGATCAGCGCCCGATGCGACATCATCGCTCCCTTGGGGCGCGAGGTGGTCCCCGAGGTGTAGAGCAGCTGCACCAGATCGGTGTCGGCGATCTCGATGTCGACCACCGGAACCGCGCCGGTCGTCGAGGATTCCAGCAGGCCGTCGGGGCCACCGTGCAGCGGGCTGTGTGCCACCGACGACGCCGCGCTCACATATGTCGCCAGATCCGGATCGACGAGTACCAGTGCGGCGCCCGAATCGTCGATCAGATACCGCAATTCCTCACCGGTCAGCGCATAGTTGACCGGGACGTGGACGAGGCCGGCGCGTGAGCACGCCAGGAACGCCACCAGATACGCATCCGAATTACGGCCGTAGGTGGCCACCCGATCGCCGTGGACGAGCCCCCGCGACAGCAGGGCATGCGCCGCGCGGGTGACCATGTCGTCGAGTTCGGAGTAGGTCCACGAACGCTCGTCGAAGACGATCGCCGTGACGTTCGGGTAGCGCCGTGCGGTCCGCCGCAGAATCGCGTCGACGGTACTGGATCGCAAGTCAGTCATAATGGGAGACAACTCTTTCCATAGAATTTCCAGACCTGGGTTGCCGTGGGATCGCTCGGTCGGCCGGTCAGCGGGCCTGCGTCTCCTCCTGGTACTTCTGCGTCATGTGCTCGACCGCCTTGAGCTGGGCCTGTGCGTGGGATTCACGCACGGTGCGGGCGTGCTCGGCGGCGTCGATGGTCGGCTGGTACTGGCCCTGGAAGTGCGGGACCACATCGCGCATGAAGATCTCGTACGAGCGTTTGGTGGCGGCGACGTCGGCCCAGTCATGGCCCATCAGCAGCATCGAGCCGAATCCGCCGGACTGATCGACCAGACGCTGGACCTGGGCGCGCGCCTGTTCGGCGGTGCCGATGACGCCGATCCCGGCATTGTTGATGAAGTCGATCATCTCGCGAAGGTTGCTGCCCGACACCGCCATCTGCGGGAAGGCAGCGATGTGCTGGAAGTACTCGAACCAGTGCTCGATGCCGTATTCGACGTCGCGGTAGGCCTGCTCCTGCGTTTCGGCGATGTGGAACGGACCGACCAGCCGCCAGCCGGAGCGATCGACCTGTGCACCGGAGTGGGCCGCGCGCTCGTTGACGACGTTCCAGTGATGGGCCAGGGCGTCGAAGCCGTCGGGGGTCAACGTCGCGCCGATGCTCAGTAGTCCGAGCCCGTAGGTGCCGGCCAGGCGGGCGCCGGTCGGCGAGGCGACCGCGGCGACGGCGACCTCGATGTCGGAGTACGGGCGCAGCTGCAACCGGGCGTCGATCAGCTCGTGTGTGATCGTCTTCTCCGTCACCGTCTCCCCGGCGAGGAGCCGGAGGATGATGCTGAGGTTGGGCTCGAGGATCTCCCGCGTCTGAATGGGATTCAGGCCGATCATCGCCGAGTCGGTGGGCAGGGATCCGGGACCGACGCCGAGCATCACGCGACCACGGGTGAGGTGGTCGAGCAGCACCATGCGATCGGCGACCCACAGCGGGTTGTGGTAGGCGATCGAGGTGACACCGGTACCGAGCTTGATGTGCTTGGTGCGCTCGGCCGCGGCGGCGATGAAGATCTCCGGCGACGCGACGATCTCCGATCCCGCGGAATGGTGTTCGCCGATCCACGCCTCGTCATAGCCGAGCCGATCGAGATGTTCGATCAGTTCGAGATCTTGTGCGAGGGCGAGCGTCGGGTTCTTGCCCGGCTTGTGGACCGGTGCGATGAAGGTTCCGAACTTGAGTCGAGACACGAGACTTCCTCCGAGTGTGGCCGGCGTCGAACGGTGGCCGGGCTGTAACCAGGCTCACACCGGCCGGCGCGCCGCGATATTCCACGAAGGTGGAGTTGTTCTGGGCCTGTTCGGGGAGTCGTGCGCACGTGTGGCGTGTGCTGCGGCGTGATCTACGCCCGTCACGGGGACATTCCTGACCGAAAATCGCCGGCTCACACGCGACTTTCGGGCCGGGCTCAGCCCAGGCAGAGGGCGAGCTCGGTCCGGGACCGGCAACCGGTGACGGCCAGGATCTGGCTCATGTGTTTCTTCACGGTGTCCTCGGCAACCACCAGGACGGCCGCGATCTCGGCGTTGGTGAGGCCCTGCGCGACCAACTGCGCGACCTCCTGCTGACGACGGGTCAGTTTCGTCAGGGCCGGTGCCCGATGCTCGGGCAGGTGGCGGGCGATGGCGGCGAGTTGCTTGCCCAGGAGTCGCAGCACTGCCATGTCGGCCTTGGGCGGGTTGGCCTCGTGCGAGAACAGGCCGATCAGACTGTGCCCACCGGGATGGCGCAGATAGATGGTCCGCACGCCGTCGAGGTCGGAATCATGCAGGCGTGCCAGATAATCCCGCGTGGGTGTGGGTAGATCCTTGAGCTCATGGGCCGACAGGGCCGCGGTGCGGGCGAGGATCGCGTGAGCCTCGGGGAGCCGGAACACGTCGTCGTAGCGCAGACCGGCGTGATAGATCCGGAACAGCGGCAACATCCGGCCCTGAAGTACGGGCTGCGGATCGTCGAAGAGCGCATCGTAGGTCGGTCCGGTGAAGCAGGTGGTGTTGCGCAGATCGAACCGGGTACCGAGGGCTTCGTGCAGTTCGCCGGTGAATTCGGTCAGTGATTCGGCGTCCTGGACGCGTTCGAGGACGCCGAAGATCCGGTCGTAGTCCTCGACCTCGAGATGGGTGTGATCACGTCCTGTGGAGCGTGCTCCGGGCATGCCCTACCTCCTCGACACCGCCGACGCTGGCGACGATCCTAGCCCGGGCTGCGTCCTGCTGAGACCGGATTCGCCGATCTCACCGCAACCCTTATCGGCGGGTCGTCCAGAAATCGAGCTCCAGCTCGTCGTCACTGTCGACGGTGCGGTACTTGGCGAAGTCGGTGACGCCGTTGGCGGAGAGCACCTCGTCGTCGATGTAGCACTGGCCGGTGGCCGCGGACGGGTCCTTCGACAGGATCGCGTACGCGGCGTCGGACATGATCTCGGTGCTGCGGCTGCGGGCGATCAGTTTCTCGCTCAGGATGTTCCGCACGGCCGCGGTGCTGATGGTGGTGCGCGGCCACAGGCAGTTCGACGCGACGCCGTCGGCGGCCAGTTCTCGTGACAGGCCCAGGGCGACGATCGTCATCGAGAATTTCGACACGGTGTAGGCGGTGCCGATCTCGTCGAACCAGTGCGGCTCCAGGGAGATCGGCGGTGACAGGGTAAGCACATGCGCGTGGTCGGACTTGCGGAGGTGGGGGATTGCGCTGCGGGACAAGGAGAATGCGCCGCGCGCATTGATGTCCTGCATGAGATCGTAATGCTTCATGTCGATCTCGGCGGTCGCCGTGAGGTTCAGTGCGCTCGCGTTGTTGATGACGATGTCGATTCCGCCGAAGCGTTCGGCGGTCGCGGCGACGGCGTCGGCGACCTGCTGATCGTCACGGATGTCGCCGACGATCGGCAGTGCTTGTCCGCCGGCCTCTTCGATGGCCTGCGCCGCGGTGTAGATGGTGCCGGGAAGCTTCGGATGCGGCTCGGCGGTCTTGGCCAGCAGGGTGATGTTGGCGCCCGCGCGGGCCAGCCGGACCGCGATGGCCTCACCGATTCCACGGCTGCCGCCGGAGATGATGGCGGTGCGTCCTTGCAACGTCTTCTCGGATGCGGTCACGGGTGGGTCCTCTCGGTGGGGGTGCTCGACGCCCATGACAACTGAGCGATCGATCGGTCACGATAAGGGTGCCTGTTGGTCATGTGCCTGTCAATACTGTGATCAGACACCAGAACCGGCGACCGTCACGGCTTTGCCGGGAGCACATTTCACCGCGAGCTGTTCGGCTTATCCGAACAATGTGGGTCGAGCCTGCTGACTACGGGCGTGCACCGACGAGATTGAGGGCGTACCGGGTGTAGAGCGCGGCGATCCGCTCGGGGGTGTCGGGACCGTCGGGGTCGTACCAGTCGGCGACGCCGATACACAGTCCGACGACCGCGCGGGAGGCGTCACGGGGGCGCGGGGCGCCGAACCGGCCCTGCGCGGCGGCGCGATCGACCTCCGTGTCGAACATGCGCTGCAGCGCTACTCGCCGATCGGCGATCCGGCGCCGGTTGGGTTCGACGAGGCTGCGCATTTCGGTGGCGCCGAGAAACGACAACCGTCGACGGTAACTGTGATACAGGACAAGGCTTTCCACCATGAGGGTGAAGGCGCGCACCGGGTCGCCGCCCGCGTCGTCCCGCGCTCCTGCCGCGCGATCGAGCAGTTCGGTCATCGTCTGGTCGAACAGATCGACGAGCATGGCCTGCTTGCTCTCGTGATGGTGGTACAACGATGCCACCGACAGCCCGGCGGCGTCGGCGATGTCGCGGATGGAGCACCCGTGATATCCCTTGGCCACAATGCAACTCAGCGCCGCATCGAGAACGGGGTCGGCGACCTCGGCACCGCCGAAATCGCGCCACGCCCGTGAGGTGCCCGCGTCATCATCGGTGTTCGCGGGCTCGTCGAAGGCGGGCGGGGGGCCGTCCTCGAGCAGTGTCGAGGGGTGGATGCCCAGTGCCGCGGCAATGGTCTCGAGTCGTTCGACACTGATGCCCGTCCGCTCGTTCTCGGTGGCGCTCAGCGTCGCAGGGCTGATCCCGATCCGGCGGGAGAATTCGCGCAGCGACACCCCGCTCGTCATGCGGGCGCTGCGGATTCGGGCGCCGGGGTGACGTCCGGAGGGGGAGTGCTCGACCACGGCGTTCAGGATATCCGAACAGGAGATGAATTCCCGGACGCGCTCGATGCTTCGGCGGGTGCCGGTTTGGGATACTCGTGCGATGACCTCGTCGCCGGGTGCTCCCAGTCCCGTCCAGACCCTGCCCAACCTGCGTGATCTCGGCGGGGGGGGGG
>NZ_MVPX01000444.1:0-4856 GCF_002043085.1 Gordonia sp. i37
GCCGACCTGCCGCACCTCGAAGCGCTGGGCCTGCGCACGATCTACGATCTGCGCTCGGCCACCGAGCGGAAAGCGTTGCCCGATCCCCAACTCGACGATGTCATCGACATCCACCTCGACGTGCTCGCCGACGCGGCCATGGCGATCCCGGCCAACATCGGGGCCTTCCTGTCGGATCCGAAGACGGTGGCGATGGCCGGTCAGCAACTGTCCG
The DNA here is from genome assembly GCF_002043085.1 of Gordonia sp. i37. Taxonomy (NCBI): domain Bacteria; kingdom Bacillati; phylum Actinomycetota; class Actinomycetes; order Mycobacteriales; family Gordoniaceae; genus Gordonia; species Gordonia sp. i37. The sequence continues at coordinate 215 of NZ_MVPX01000444.1, forward strand.
ACGGCAAGGCGCGGAACCTGATCGCGGGCACCTACCGGGACCTGGTGTCGCTGCCCAGCGCGCGCTCGTCCTACCGGTCCTTCTATCGCGGGCTGCTCGGCGAGCATCGAGCGCCCGCGCTTTTTCACTGCACCACCGGCAAGGACCGGACCGGCTGGGCGGCGGCATCCTTTCTCGCCTTGATGGGCGTGGCGAAAGACGATGTCTACCATGACTATCTGCTGACCAACGAGCGCCTCGTCCCGGCCCTGCGACCGATCTTCGACGACTTCGCCGCCGCCGGTGGCGATCCCGACCTACTGATTCCGGTGCTCGGGGTGGATGCCGCCTACCTCGACGCGGCCTTCGCAGAGGTGGACTCGACCTACGGCGGGATCGAGGGATATTTCAGCCGCGGCCTCGAGATCGGTGTCGAGGACCAACGGCGGCTCCGGGAGTACTTCCTGAACTGACGTCGCGGGCCGGCGGTGCCGGCACGGCTGCAGCGCCACCGCGGTAGCGTCCTCGCTCATGACGACTCCGTCCGTGGGCGACGACATCGCCGGCTACCGAATCGTGCAGAGGCTGCGGCCGAGTGCTGCCGGGGATCGCTATCTGGCCGACCACCCGCGGCTGCCCCGACGCGATGTCCTGACTGTGCCGCATCCCGGGTCGGATGAGGATGCCGACGCCCGCGCCCGATTCACTCGCGCGGTCGACATCGCCTCGTCGCTGCTGCATCCGCATATCGTCCCGGTCCACGATCGTGGCGACAGTGGCTGTGGCAGTGATGGGGACGGGATGCCGTGGGTGTCGACGGCGTACGTCGACGGCGGTGATGTCGGGACCCTCCTCGCCGAATCCGGAACGACGCTGTCGGCGGACACGGTGACCAAGATCGTCACGGCGGTCGCCGACGCCCTCGATCACGCGCACGCGCACGGCCTCGCGCACACCGACATCCGGGCCGGCGAGATACTGCTCGACGCGCACCACCGCCCCTACCTGACGGGCTTCGTCCTCGCCGATCCCGCCGAACTCGCCGACGATCAGACGCAGCTCGCCCGCACCGCGATCGACATGCTCGGGAGCGCGGTCGGGCCACAGATTGCGCAGGTGACCAGCCGTGCGTGCTCAGCCGACCCGGAGCTGCGTTACCCGTCGTGTCGTGACTTCGCCGCCGCGCTGCGGGCTGCGCTGGGTGGCGTCGAGGACGGTGTGGCGAGCTCGCCAACCGTCGTCACGGCGACCGCCTCACCCACGGTTGTCCCCGCGCCGCCCACTGTGGTGGCTGCTCCGCCGACCATGGTTGCGGCGCGACCCACGATGGTGGCCGCGCCACCGGTTGCTCCCATGCCCTACACCGCTGCGCCGCCGATGCCGGTCACCGGTGGCCCGATCCGATGGAGCGGCTATCCCGGAACCGTCGAGCAACTCCGCGGCGTGGCGTGCGGCGCCTACTTTGCCGTCACCACGTCGCAGGATCCCGTCGACCACCTGACGATGGCCGAAAGCGACCGCTCGATCCGCAAGATCGTCCGTCGGGCATGGGCGATCACCGACACCGCGTCGGCCATCGACACCACCGAACTACTGGCCCTCGGGCTGGTCACCGCCGACTACGACGCCGTCCTCGCGGGACTGACGCGCATGCAGCCGGGAGTGCCGCGGTCGGCGATGAGGTTCGACCCGGGGGCTGCCGACGCGATCACCGCCGCGAGTGGTGTGGATGCCGCACGAGCCCGGACCGTCGTGCAGACCGTCGCACTGTCGCACAACCTGCCGCCGCAGGTGCCGGTCAGCACCGCGGCGTGGGAACTCGGGCAGGCCGTCGAGTTGGTGCGGATGTGTCATCGCGCGGGACTGGTCGAGGAGATCTGGGCATGGGCGGCGATCGTCGACCTGGGCCGGCGCGCACAGCAGCGCTACGCCGACTGGATGGCGTTTGCGCTCGGATTCGAGTGGGGTCGGGCGCTGGCCTCGGCCGAGGATACCCGTGACCCTGCTGCCGCGGCCGACGAGTCCTGCGCCCGCACGCGTCCGGTGCTGAGCATGCTGCTCACCGATCCGAGCAGCCCCTGGACGCGGATACCGCTGCAGCAGTAGGTATTCCGACGCCCCCAAGGGATCGGCGCTACCGGAACACGATGCACGTCGTCGTGCCGTGTGCGACGAGCTTTCCGTCGGCGGAGAACACCTTGCCCTCGGCGGTCGCGGTGCGTCCGCCGACGTGGATGACGGTGCCGACGCCGGTCAGCTCGTCGGCGTCGAGGGCCACCGACCGGATGTAGTTCACCTTCAGTTCGAGGGTGGTGTAGCCGACGCCGGCGGGCAGGGTGGTGTGAACCGCGCAGCCCATCACCGAGTCGAGCAGGGTGGCACAGATGCCGCCGTGCACGGTGCCGAGCGGATTGGCGAAGTCTGCCTTGGGGGTGACGGCGAAGTGCACCTCGCCCTCCTTGATGCGGACCGGCCGCATACCGAGCAACCGGCCGATGCTGGGCCGGTCGTCGTCGGGGGTCGACTGCCAGGCGCGCAGGAGTTCGAGCCCCGACATCGCGCTCGGGTCGGTGGCGGCGGATGTGTTCGTTGAGGTCGTCACGATTATGTATGGTTGCATAGAAGCACCGAATTATGAAGGCCTACATAGGAGTGATGCCCGATGGGTGACGAGGCCACCGACATCGTGACGACCAAGACCCGCTCACGCGGACCGCGTGAGCGCATGGTGGTGCACGCCGCCGATCTGATCGGTCGCGACGGTGTGGCGGCCACCTCGATCGGCGACGTCATCGCGGCCAGTTCGGCCCCACGCGGCTCGATCTATCACCACTTCCCGGGTGGCAAGACGCAGCTGATGACCGAGGCGGTGCGCTATGCAGGTGACTTCATCGCCACCCGCATCGGAGGTCAGCATCCGGGTTCGCCCGCCGAGGCCATCATCGGCATCGGCGACGTGTGGCGGCGGATGCTGGTCGCCACCGACTTCCAGTTCGGCTGCCCGGTGCTCGCCGGGGGTCTCGCCCGTCGGTCGGAGCCGTCCGTCGCCGACGAGGCCGACGAGATCTTCGGAAACTGGCTGCGGCTGATCGCGGCCCGACTGGTCTCCGAGGGGGTCGCCCCAGAGCGTGCGGATTCCTTGGCCAACCTGGTCGTCGCCGCCATCGAGGGGGCCGTCGGGCTGTGCCAGACGCAGCGCAGCGTGGCGCCACTCGATCAGGTCATCGGCGAGCTCGCACGCCTCTGCGACGACGCCGCCGCACACTGATCCCCGCCCGTCGGGCCCTCGGGGTCGCGCGGGCCCCGACCACCTCGGGCTCCCGATGTGAACGACGACATAGTAGGTTTTTCGTTCAAACATGTCGTGGGACACACATCTGCGGGAGGTGGTGGGGCGATGACACCGGTGTACCGAGATGTCCTCGGCTCCGACTTCGACCGTCTGCACCCCAACATCGCGTGGCGCTACAGCATCGACTCCCCCTCGAATGTCGCCCAGATCGGGACCGGCATCCTCGAGTCGGTCTACATCACCCCGGCGCTGCCGCCACCGTTCTTCTGGTACTACGGCAAACGCAACGCGCTGCCCTCGAAGACGAGCCGGATGGTGCCGTTCAGCCAGGGACATTATTGCTACACCGACGAATTGGGTCGAGAGAATCTGGCCGTGCTGCGCAGCTTCGACTACACCTCGGGGACCCGCAAACTGAATTCGCTGCTCGTGGCCGGACGCACCGGCCTCGTCGACTATTTCGGCGACGGACCCGAACTGCTCTACCCGATCGAGCCGTCGGTGACCGCCGCCGGTGAACTGCTGCTGGAGAGCGGGCCGATGCGCTGGCTGGGCCGCGGCCCCAAGGTCGGGATGAAGGGCCTGTTCGGCGCCCAGATGAAGTACATCGAGGGATGGGACGAGGAACGTCAGCGGTTCCGGTGCGACGCCACCGTCCGCAACCCGGTGATCGGGGAGATCCTGCACTTCCGTGGCTGGTTCACCGCCACCGACATCGCCTGCAGCGTGCGCGACATCCCCGACGAGGCGTGGCCGCTGAACCTCGTCGACCGCGAGGTCTGACGGAGCTGCAGCCGGATCCGGCCCGCTCCGACGAGGTTCTCCTGCCGCGGCACTTCACCGCGCGGTACATTCTGCGCATGGCTGTCTCTGCGAGAACCGAGTTCGATGTCGCCGCACCCCCGTCGGTCGTGATGGAGGTGCTGATGGATGTGGAATCCCTGCCCGAATGGTCCGGTCCGCACAAGGCGGCCGCCATCGTGTCCGAACACGACGACGGCACGCCCGATCAGGTCACCATGACCGTCTCGGCCGCCGGTGTCAACGATGATCAGACCGTCTCCTATGCGTGGACCGACAACACCTGCTCCTGGAGTCTCATCGAGTCCAAGATGCTGGCCGAGCAACAGGGCAAGTACACGGTGACGCCGTCGGGCGACGGGTCGCACGTCGAGTTCGAGCTCGAGATCGACCTCAAGGTGAAGCTGCCCGGCATGCTCGTCAAACGTGGCCAGAAGACGGCTGTGGAGACCGCCAAGAAAGGTCTCACCGCGGAGTCGGAGCGCCGCGCAAAAGCCTGATTTCAGACGTCAAAACCCAATGGGGCCTGCCGATTTCGATCGGCAGGGCCCCCTTGCGTCCCGGGGGGCC
>NZ_MVPX01000445.1:0-9860 GCF_002043085.1 Gordonia sp. i37
CCGTGACCGAGTCGGTCGGGCGGGTGTCGGTGACGGGAGTACGCTGTGCTCAGTCTGACCATCTGGTCATCACTTCCGCCATCGCCAGATGGCTGTCCCAATACGGCGAGGAGGCCGATTCACGTTGCGTACTCACAGGTTTGCGGCACGGGCCCTGATTGTCGCCGTCGGCGGCGCAGGAGCGATCTGGGGTCTCGGCCTCGGTGGCGGTGGTGCCCAGGCGGTCACCTGCAACGCGACGAATGGCCATGAGGTGCAACAGATTCAGGGCACCAGCGGGTGCGGCGCGCGCGCCGGTGTGGGCAGCAGTGCCAGCGCGCAGGAGACCGGTGGGGGTACGGCGGTGGCCGTGTCCGACCGCGGCGGCAACGCCAATGCGATCAACCAGGCGCCCGGTTCGTCGGCGCTGGCGGGGGCGACCACCAACGGCACCTCCTACTCCATCACCACCGGACCCAAGGCGCTCTCGGTCGCCCAGGCCCGCGCCGGCGGGTACTCGGTCGCCATCGGCGGCTGGGGGGGCCAGGCCTACTCGGGTCAGCCCGGCGTCGGCTGCTCGGGCGGTTTCGCCGCCGCCGCCGACACCACCAGCGGCAAGGCGTGCCTGAAGTACGGCTCGATCGACCTGCACAACTGATTTCACGGGTCCGACTCCTCAGGTCTGTCTGACTTCACAGATCTGAGGGTCTCCTCGTTCACCCCTTCGACACACGACGTTCGTGACCGCGGCATATCGTTGATCCGTGACCGAGTTACACGACCTGGAAACCCTGGGCCCCGACTTCAGCAAGCTCAACGGGCGCGAAGCGCTGCAGAGCCTCGTCGATCTACACGACACCACCCAGTTCGAGGTGAATGACGACGATGACGACGATCCGGTGCTGCTGACGCTGCCCGAGCGCAACGTCGTCGACACCTGGCGTGAGGATTACCCGTACGAGGAGCGGATGAGTCGCCGCGAGTACGAGGTGACCAAGCGCAGGCTGCAGATCGAACTGCTGAAACTACAGAAATGGTCCAAGCAGACCGGCCAGCGTCACCTGCTGGTGTTCGAGGGCCGCGACGCCGCGGGCAAGGGCGGGACGATCAAGCGGTTCAACGAGCATCTCAATCCCCGCGGCGCCCGGGTCGTCGCGCTGGAGAAGCCCTCGGAACGGGAGTCCACCGAGTGGTACTTCCAGCGGTACGTGCAGCATCTGCCCGCGGGCGGCGAGATGGTCTTCTTCGACCGCTCCTGGTACAACCGGGCCGGCGTCGAGCGTGTGATGGGTTTCTGCACCCCCGAGCAGTACGACCAGTTCATGGATCAGGTCCCGGCGTTCGAGAAGATGCTCGTCGACGACGGCATCAACCTGGTGAAGTTCTGGTTCTCGGTGAGCCCGCTCGAACAGCGCACCCGCTTCGCGATCCGGCAGATCGACCCGGTCCGCCAATGGAAGCTGTCCCCGATGGACCTCGCGTCGCTCGACAAGTGGGATGCCTACGGTGCGGCCAAGGAGGCGATGTTCGCCAAGACCGACACCGACATCGCGCCCTGGACGGTGGTGAAGAGCAACGACAAGAAGCGCGCGCGGATCAACGCGATGCGCCACGTGCTCAGCCTGTTCGACTACAAGGGCAAGAACGACGAGCTCGTCGGCACCCCCGATCCGCTGATCGTCGGCCGGGCCCGGGTCATCGCCGACGAGTGAGCGAGTCTCGGCAGGTACCCTCGTGCCGGTGCGAACGTTTCTCAGTGCGCTGCTGACCCTTGTCGCGATGGTGGCCATCGTCGTCGCCCTGCCGTCGATGTGGGCCGCCGAGCGGGTGGTCGATGCCGACGGTTTCGCCGATGTGGCTGCGCCGCTCGCGCACGACCCGCAGGTGCAGGCGTTCATCGCCGACGAGATCACCGAGCAGGTGTCCTCCCGGGTCAACGTGCCCGGAGCGTCGACGCTGATCGAACCGTTCGCGAAGCGTTACACGCAGGGACAGGACTTCCCCGCCGACTTCGCCGATCTCGTCCGCCAGCAGCATTCCTGGCTCTTCGATCCCGCCCCCGCGGGTGGCTCCCAGGAGATGCAGCTCGATATCACCGCGATGGTGAACCGGGCGCTCAAGAGTGCCAACCTGCCTTTGGTGACCTCGGTGCCGGGCAAGATCGAGGTGCCGATGGCCGAGGGCAGCGGGCTCGATGCCGGTCGGTATCACAAAGTCGGACAACAGATCACGACGATCGGATACGTCGCGACCGCGGTCGCCGTGATCGCCGGCCTCCTTGCCCTGCTCATCGCCCGACGACGCGGGACGGTGCTGATCGCTCTCGGTCTGGGTGGGTTGCTGGCAGCTTTGCTGAGCTGGCTGGCGGCGCTCAACGCGACGACTCTGGTCAACCGCCAGTTCGTCAATCACTCCACCGGCAACGCATTGACCCGAGCGGCCACCGATGCGTTGGCCAACGACCTCACCTGGTGGGCGACGGTCGGTGCGATCGCCGGGGCGATCGGGATCGTGCTCGGCATCGTCGTGCGGCTCATCGCGCGCTGAGTGTGTCCCGGTCCCCGGCGCGGGCGTCGCTCGACCGGCACACTGATCATCGGGGCTGACGAGTGGGAGACGAGGTGGACCGACTGACGAGCGCCGGCGCGTGGATCTGGGATCGAATCCGTTCCGCTCCCGTGACCTGTGTGTGGCTCGTGATCCTGCTGATGACGACCATCCTGCAGCACTCGATGTCGCCGAGGCATCTCAACCACGTGCTCGGTCATCAGTCGACCAATATCGTCAATCTGCAGAAGGATCCGTTCCAGGTTCTCCTCGCGAGCCTGTTCTGGCTCGACGGTTCGTACTGGTTTCCGTATCTGATCCTCTTCTGCATCTTCCTGATCCCGGCCGAACGATGGCTCGGCACCGCACGTTTCGTCGTGGTCGGTCTCAGCGCACACGTCGTCGCCACCTATGCCAGTGAGGGATTGCTGCGGCGTGCCATCGCATCCGGTGATGCGAGTGCGGACCTGGTACACATCCACGACGTCGGCGTCAGTTACTTTCTGGCGGCGGTCGCGGCGGTGCTGGCCTATCACATCGCCCGCCCGTGGCGGTGGGCGTACGTCGCCGGTTGCGTGGTGATCTACGTCGTCCCGCTTCTCTCGCACATCACCGTCACCAACATCGGGCACGCGTGTTCGGCCCTGATCGGATTCGCCTGGTACCCACTCACCCGCGGCCTCGCCGGGCAGCAGTGGGACCCGATGGTCGTCGTCCGGGCGATTCGGCGGCATCTCGGTTCCCGGCGCCGGTCACAGCCGGGCCGGTAGCCCCCGAAGGCCCGCCGGCGTTTCTATGATTCCGACGGTAAAGCCAACATGCCCTCTTGCACGACGCTGGCCAGGAGAACACCAGCGGAGTCGTAGATCTGGCCTCGTGCAAGAGCTCGCCCATTGCCGCTGATCGGGACGTCCTGGACCAGTGCGATCCATTCGTCGGCACGGCCGTCGTTGTGCCACCACATCGCGTGATCGAGGCTCGCGGTCACCACACCCTCATCGGCCCAGGCGTAACCGTGATACCGCAGCGCCGGCTCGAGCAGGGTGTAGTCGCACAGATACGCCAATGCCTGACGATGTACTGCCGGATCGTCGGGTAGTGCGTGAAATGCTTTGAGCATCACTGTTTGTCGGTGCACGCGCGGTCCGGTGATGCTGGTGTAGATCGCGCCCGGATCGTGGCGGATGTCGAAGTGGCGCTGATACGACCAGTACCGCGCGTCGCGCACCGTGGACCCGACGAGCAACTCTGCCGACGTCGGCAGCGACTGGGGATCGGGCAGTTCGGGGGCTGGTTCCTGATGCGCCGGCGAGCCCGCGCCGGTGTGGAAGGACGCCAGACCGGTGAAGATCTCCTTGCCCTTCTGCACGCCGGTCACCGCGCGCGCCGAGAATCCGCGTCCGTCGCGAGTACGGTCGACGGTCCAGCTGGTGGGTTCGTGCACGTCGCCGGGCCGCAGGAAGTAGCCGTGGAAGGAGTGGATGGATTTCTCGTCGCCGACGGTCTTCGACACGGCGGTGACCGCCTGAGCCACCACTTCGCCGCCGTAGGCGCGACCCGACGGGATCACCTGATGGCGCGCGGTGAAGGTGTCGGGCGCATCGGCGGCGGTCGGGTCGGTCTGGGGTGTCAGATCGAAGGCGTCGAGGAGGCTGAAGGTCTCGGTGCCGGGGGTCTCGGTCTGGGTCGGGGTGCTCATCCTCGGACGTACCCTTCCAACGTCGCGTCGTCGACCTCGTCGAGGTTGATGACGATGTTGTCGGGAGTGCGCGCGGTCAGCCAGACGAGTTCCTCGGTGGTGCTCATGTTGGCCTCGACGTGCGGCATGAACGGCGGCACGAAGACGAAGTCGCCGGCGTACATGTCGACATACTCGGAGTAGTTCTCGCCGAAGTAGATGCGGCCGTGCCCGGTCAGCACGTAGCCGCCGGTCTCGGCTTCGCCGTGGTGATGGGGCAGCGAGCGGTAGCCCGGCTCGTTGGAGACCTTGCCGTACCAGATCTTGGTGGCCGGGGTGTGCTGCGGACTGACGCCCGAGACCCGCACGGCCCCGCCGGACTGCGCGGTGGCACTGAACTCGTGGCCGTGTTTGGTGACGACAGGGACAGTGCCGCAGGGGAATTGGTCAGAATAGACGGTTGGCGCGGGGTTGGTGGCGGATTCCGTGGTGGACATGGTGGTACCTCTCATTCGTGTGTGGTGGGCTGGGCGGGTGCCGGGCTGATCACGATGCGGTTGGCGCACCGCCCCAGTCCGTCGATCTCGGTGACCACGACGTCGCCGTCACCCAGATAGTGCGGTGGTGTGCTCGCGGCTCCCACACCTGCCGGGGTGCCGGTCAGCACCACGTCGCCGGGACGCAACGTGGTGAAGGTCGAGATATAGGCGAGTAGGTCGGCGGCGGTGAACACGAGATCGTTCACGTCGGATTTCTGCTCGACGGTGGTGTTGACGGTGCACCGGATCTCATGGCCGTCGGCTGGATCGAACCCGCCCGCGGTGTCCGGGGTTGCGGCTGTGACCAGCACCGGTCCGATCGGGGTGGTCGCGTCGAATGCCTTGCCCGGCAACCACTGTCCGGTGTGACGTTGCCACGGACGGATCGAGATGTCGTTGGCGACGGTATAGCCGGCGATCGCGGCCCGGGCTGTTGCGGCGTCGACGTTTCTGATCGTGGTGCCGACGACGACGGCGAGTTCGGCTTCCCAGTCGAGACCGACGGCCGCTGCGGCGTCGATGACGATGTCGTCGTGTGCGCCGATCAGCGTGTCGGCGAACTTGGCGAAAATCGTGGGATGCGTGGGTATCTCGCGACCCATCTCGGCGATGTGGCCGCGGTAGTTGTGGCCACAGCACAGCACCTTGGTCGGGGTGGTGACCAGCGGCGCGTAGTCGGCGTCGGCAGCGGAGACGGTGTCGACGGGAGCCACCTGTTTCTGCGCAGCCGACCCTCGCCAGCCTGGCTCCCTGAGCAGGGCGCCGACATCGGCGCTGGGCAGCAACGAATAGGTGTCGTCATCGATGCGTATTGCGGCGCGGGTACCCGCAGGCGTACGCAGAGTGGCCAGGACGGCCGGACCGCTGGCGGTGGTTCCGGTCACGGGTTCTCTCCTCGAAATGTCGTATAGCGTGCACATGACGATCGTGACAACTACGATATAACAGAATGCCCCACTCTGCACCTGTTGAGGAGAATCCCATGTCCGTCTCGTTCGTCAATCCGGATACCCTGCTCAAGCCGTCGGGGTTCTCCCACGCCACCCGCCACGGCGACCTCATCTTCCTGGCCGGCCAGACCGCGCTGACCACGAAGGGAAAGATCGTCGAGGGCGGCATTATCGAGCAATTCCGCCAGGCCTTCGGCAACTTCCTCACGGCTCTCGAGGCGGCCGGCGGCAGCCCGGCAGGACTGCTCTCGGTGACCATCTATCTCACCGACATCCCCGAGTACCAGGCCAACGGCAAAGAGATCGGCCGCATCTGGCGCGAGATGACCGGCGTCTCGGACTATCCGGCGATGGCCGGTATCGGCGTCACCGGCCTGTGGCAGCCTGAGGCGAAGATCGAGATCCAGGGCGTCGGCGCCGTCGTATGAGGCGGGTTGCCCCCCACTCGACACGCCCCCACACTGCGCCCTCCGGGGACGGCGGGGTGTGGGAGTCGGGCCGTCGGTCTATCGGTGACGTCGCAGCGTCTGGCTCGGCGTCTCGCCGTAGCGGACCCGATAGTCCCGGGAGAATCGTCCCAGATGCGCGAAGCCCCAGCGGGTTGCGGCGTCGGTGACGTGCTCGACCGTGCCGGAGGTCAGATCGGCGCGCGCCCGATCCAGGCGTACGCGACGCACATGTGCGGTCGGGGTTGTGTCGAGATGAATCCGAAACGCACCCTGAAGTTCTCGTACGGATAGGCCCGCGGACGCGGCGATCTCGGCAACGGTCAGCGGCTCGGCACAGCGACTCTCGACGATCTCCAATGCGTTCCGCAGCCGCCGCGGCGTGACGCGGGCCCGAGTCGATGCATGGTCTGAGTTGGTTCGGCAGGCAGCCAACAGTCCATCGACGACGGCCGACGAGAGCGATGCGACGAAACGCGCGTCGTGCGTGGGATCGTTGCCTTCGGCAAGGGTCAGGTCGAGGAGGGTGCGCCACGTGTGTCCGGCGCCGCTGGTCAGATCGAGTACCACTGATGCGTTCACCTCGGTAGCCGCGGTGAACGGTTCGGCTCGTGCGGCCCATGCGGCGGCATCGATCCGGATCATCAGTCGCGGATTGTCGTAGCCGTAGGTCATCCGCAGCGGCACGGCAGTCGGAGTGATCACCGCTTGGCCGACGCCGACGATGCGATCGTCGCCCTGTGCACTGATGACGCAGTGCCCGGCGATCGGAATCTGTACGAGGATGAACGGCAAGCCTTCGGTGCTGACCTCGGCGCCGCCGCGATAATCGATGTAGTGAAAGCCGCACTCACCCAGCGTCGTCACGTTGTGGACTGCGCGAACCACAGAGCCGGTGGCGCGCAAGCGATGCGGGCACAGGGATCGCCCGACCGACGCCCGCGCCTCGTCGAGATCATCGGTGGTCAGGACGTTGTGATTGGCGAGCGGGGTCAGGGACAGGCTGGTTGCCTGGATGGGTCCGGCATCGACGGTCATGGGGCTCCTCGTCGTCGCTGTGATTCCCAGCGTCCGACCGACGTGTAACGAGTTCGTGACGGTGGTGTCACTCTCACAATAAACGTCGTCGGGGGATAGTGGACGCGCTTGCTGGATAGTGCGATGCGGATGAATCGTCGACCATGACAGTCGATCTCTTTCACCTACTGCACAAGGGGCTGTCCATGTCAGCAACCACTCCGGCCGACCGCTTTCAACTCGGGCTGTTCTCGTCGAACTGTTCCGGGGGTTTGGCGGTCACCACCATCGACGACCGCTGGTCGGGTTCCTGGGCCGACAATCTCGCCCTTGCCAGGCTCGCCGACGAGGTGGGCATCGACTTCATGCTGCCGATCGCCCGCTGGATCGGCTACGGCGGGCAGACGAACTTCCATGAGGGAGTGCTCGAACCGATTCCGTGGGCCACCGCGATCCTGGCGTCGACGACCCGGCTGCGCGCGTTCGCGACCGTGCACACCGCGTTCAATCATCCGGTCGTGACGGCCAAGCAGATCGCGACGATGGACCAGGTGGCCTCGGGACGGGCCGGAATCAACGTCGTCGCCGGCTGGAATCAGCCCGAATATCTGGCGATGGGCGTCGACCTGCCACAGGATCACGATTCACGATATGCCTTGGCGCAGGAGTGGTTCGACGTCGTCACCGATCTGTGGAGCCGCGACGGTCGGTGGGATCACACCGGCGAGTTCTGGAACCTCACCGGTCTGGAGGGGGCGCCGAAGCCCCGCGGCGGTCGGGTGCCGGTGCTGAATGCCGGATCGAGTGCGCAGGGCAAGGACTTCGCCGCCCGCAACGCCGATCTGGTGTTCACCATCGTCGGCGATCCGGTCCAGGGTGCCGACGTGGTGACCTCGATTCGCGCCGCGTCGACTGCGCTGGGGCGCAGCACCGGAGTGCTGACCCCGACGCATGTGGTGTGCCGGCCGACACGCGCCGAAGCCGAGGACTACCTGCACTACTACGCCGTCGAGAACGCCGACTGGGAGGCGGTGGACAACCTGATGACGCTGCAGGGCATGCACGCTCAGTCATTCACCAAGGAAATGCTCGCCACCTTCCGCGGACGATTCGCCGCCGGACACGGTACCTGTCCGCTGATCGGCAGCCCCGACGACGTCGCCGCGCAGATCGCACAGTTCGCCGACGCCGGCTTTGACGGCATCACCATGTCGTTCGTCGACTACATCAGTGAGCTGGAATACTTTGCTGCCGAGGTACTTCCGCGTTTGGAGAAGATGGGCGTCCGGGCAGCCGGATAGTCGCGCCGCCGCCGGCTCGTTCCCTCGATTCCGCCCAGCAACGACGACCGGATTGCAACGCGCAATCCGATCCTCGAGCGGGGGTGGAATTGCGGGGACGCGTCAGCCGGGGTGGACGACGTTCTGGACGTGCTCGCGTGCACGGGTCTGTAGTGCCGAGTCGAGGTCGCCGAAGACCTGACCGGCGTCGACGCCGGGCCACTGTGCCGGCAGCAACTCCAGGGGTAGGCCGGGGTCGAGGTAGGGGAGTCGGCGCCAGGTGGTCAGCATCGGCACGTAGTCGGCGAATGCGGTTCGAGCGTCGATGCTCTCGGTCATCTCCTCGAGAACCGGGTGATAATGGTCCAAGAAGCTGCGGTACTGGGCGGCGAGCTCATCCAGATTCCACCACTTGGCGACCTTCGACGGTGCGTCGGCATCCAGCCGGCAGCCCTCGAACAGGTCGACGTAACGATCCATCCCGTTGCGGTGCAGCATTTTACGAACCTCGCCGATGATCACTGCGGGAGCGATCCATACGCCGGGAGCGGCGATGCCGAAGCCGAGGCGGGTCAGCGCGGTGCGCAGGGCATGTCGCTTGTCGCGCTCGGACTCGGGGATGGAGAACACCGCGATCACCCACCCGTCGTCGAGGGCGGCGCGGCGGCGACTGAAGATGCGGGCGTCCCCATCGTTGATGGTGTCGAGGACCGGCTGCGACAGCGAATAGCCGGCCTGCCCGTCGTGCCGCACACTGGTGAGGATGTTCTTGCGCTTGAGCCGCGAGATCGATGACCGCACCGACGGTCCGTCGACGCCCAGATCCTCCATCAGCCGCACGACCGAGGCCACCGACAGCCAATTGTTCTCCGGCCGTGCATACATGGCAAACAGTGTCACGATGAGGTGACGAGGTGCAGGAGCGGTGAGGGCAGGCGGCTGCGCATGGGCGACGGTCGTCATTTTTACACCATACGGGGGCCGGTGGTGGTTGTCGCGTCGGGGCGCTGGTGCCTGACGATCGCCTCCGGCTCAGTGCCTGACGATCGCCTCCGGCTCAGTGCCCCGCGAATGCCTCCGCCAGCCACCACGCGCCACCGTCGGCTGCGATTTTGGCGTCGATCACCAAGGGCCCGACGTCGGAGCCCGACACCGCCGCGGCCACCCACGTGCGGACCGGTTCCAGGTCGTCGAGGGACCGTACCGTCACGCCGGTTGCGCCATAGCCTGTGGCGATCGCGGCGATGTCGACCTCCGGGAAGGTCACCGTCGTCATGTCCGCGTCACCGAAGTGGTGGACCTCGGCGCCGTAGGCGGAGTCGTTGTAGACCACGATCGCCAGCGGAATCCGCAGGCGTACTGCCGTTTCCAGCTCCGAGATCGCCATCAGGAACCCGCCGTCACCGGTGCCGAGCACCGGCAGG
>NZ_MVPX01000446.1:0-8202 GCF_002043085.1 Gordonia sp. i37
GGCCTGGGTGAAGCAGAAGCCAAACTCGTCGGGCACGCTCAGATGTGTCGACGGGTAACCCATGAAGTTGCCGGAGTCGATCGAGACGATGCGGTCGGCGGGCAGCACGTCGTCCAGGGCGATGGTCAGCTTTCGCGGATCGATCTGCTCGGTGGTGGAGATGTCGTCGACGGGGACGTCACGCCAGCGCGAGGTCGCCGCGATCGTCGCCGCGACCTCGGGGGTGCGGTAACCCGTCGGGGTCAGGTTCCCCCGCGCCGACAGCACGTCCAAGGCGTCTGCGGCGGTCAGTGCGCAATCGCCGATGACGCCGAGATGCACCGCACGGTGGGCGCCGATCGCATCGACGTCGACATCCACCTGCGCGACAACGGTATCGGAGCCGATCAGCTTGCCGTGACGCATCGTCCACATGTTCAGGGCGCAGCCCCAACCGACGATCAGGTCGGCCCCGGCCACGAGGTCGGCGGTCGTCGCCGACGAGAAACCGCCGGAGATGCCCAGCGAGAACGGATTTCCGGCGAACAATCCGTTCGCGACGGCCGAGGTGGCCACCAGGGCGCCGGTCGCCTCCGCCAATGCCGCGATCTGCGGTCCGGCGTCGCGGGCACCGCGTCCGGCGACGAACACCGGTCGCGCTGCCGCAGCGATGAGTGCCAGCAACGAGGCCACCGAGCCCTGGTCGGGACGCACCCGCGGGCGGGTGAGGTCGGCGACCACCGGCCCGGACACCGACGCGGGCGAGCCGGCGACGTCAATCGCCACGTTGAGCACGACAGTGCGACGCTGCGTGATAGCGGTTCGCATGGCCCGCACCACATCGGCGACGACGGTGTGTGCGCCGTGGACGCGCTCACTGACGGCGCCGACACTGGTGACCAGTGCCGCCTGATCGATGCGGAAGTTGGAGCGCAGGTCGGCGCTGGGGGCGTCGGCGGTCAATACCAGCATCGGGGTGCGGCTCTTGGCGGCTTCACCGATGCCCGTCATCGCATTGGTCAGGCCGCACCCCTGGTGCAGCGACACGACCCCGACCTTGCCCGACATCCGCGTGTATGCGTCGGCCATCGTGGCCGCGCCGCCCTCGTGGCGGGCGGCGGTGTATCCGACGCCGCCGGCGCGCAGGGCGTTGGTCATCGCGAAGTTGCCGCTACCCACCACACCGAAGACGTGACCCACACCGAGGTCGGCGAGGACGCGCCCGACGACGTCGGCGACGGTCGGACCGTAGGTCGACGGCGCTGTGGCAGAACCGGAGTGGGTGTCCGGGGCCGGTGCGAGAGAGGTCATGAGAAGAACCTTCGGATCGGGTTGCGGGAGGCCGGGGCAAGCAGATGCTGGGCGACGAGGTGTCCGGAGCCCGCACCGAGGCCGGGACCGGGATGGGTGGACGCACCGATATGCCACAGGTGCCCGACCGCGGTGCGGTGGCGGCCCTGGGAGGTGATCGGACGCCACCGCAGATTCTGGTCGAGTTCGGCACTGCCACAGTAGGGATCACCGTTGACCGCGTTGGCGTTGTGGGCTGCGAGATCGGCCGGTGAGAGGACATCGGACGCCAGAATCGTCGACGTGAAACCCGGCGCTAATGCCTCGATCTGGCCCAGCACGCGATCGACGTATCCTGCGGTGACCTCCGGAGTCCAGGCGCCGGCGGTCGCGATCTCGGCGGCTGCGTCGCTGGTAGGATCAAACGGCAACTCCTGCAATTGAATCCAGAGCGTCGACTTGCCCGCGGGGGCGCGGGAGGGATCCAGCAGGGACTGCTGGCCGACGACGATAGTCGGCCGCGCCGGCAGCATCTGCGCCTGCGCCTGGGCGCACGAAACACCCATCGTCGACGAGCCGTCTGTGACGTGGATCAACGGGACCTCACGCAATCGTTCGTCGGTCCAGGCGACCGGGGCGTCGAGGGCGAGGTGGATCTGCATCGCCGCACGCCCGTACCGGTACGTGCGTGCCTGCTCGAACGTGTTTGACGACACCGCATCGCGCGGCAGGAGCTGGGTATAGAGGGCCTGCGGGGTGACTCCGGCGACCACCGCGTGATCGGCGAGGTACTCCTCCTCGGCGGTTCGGACTCCGGTGGCGACGCCGTCGCGGACGACGATCTCGGTGACCGGCTGCCCGAGTACCACCTGGACCCCGTGGTCGGCGAAGAGTTGGCTGAAGGCGTCGATGAACTTCCCGGCACCGCCGCGCACCACGGGCAGACCGAACTCGTGCATGGTGCCGGCCATCAGCGGCAGCATGACGCCGCCGGTCGCCGAGTCCGGGCCGAGGCCGGCGTGCAGCAGCCACGGCGACCACAGTCGGTCGGTCTCCCAGCCGGCGAACCGGCCGTCGAGATAGCTCCGGCCACTGGCCAATCCGTCGCGGATGAGGGCTTCGGTGCCGGCGATGCGCTGCCCCTTGAGGGTGGTCAGGGCGAGTTTGGCCATCGACGCCGGATCGAGTTCGGCACCGAGCGCGCCGAAGATGGTGGCCGCCCGGCTTTCGAGGTTGCCGAGCATGCCCAGGTAGGCGTCCTTGTCTTCAGACGCCGAGAAGCCGGCGAGGGTGGCGTCGACGTCGCGGTAGGCGACGGCAACCTGCCCGTCGGTGCCGGCGCCCGCGGTCACCGCACCGTCGGTGTTGTCGTAGGCGAGCCCGCGGGCGTGCAAGGCCTCACCAAGCACCGCGTAGGCGCCGCCGGAGACGAACAGCGGATGCCACGAGGAGAACGTGTCGTGGATGAAGCCGGCGGCCGTGCGCTCACCCGAGCCGATGAAGCCGCCCAACACCGGATTGGCCTCGATCAGGGTGACGCTGCGGCTGGCCAGTGCGAGTTCGGCGGTGGTGACCAGTCCGTTGATGCCGGAGCCGATCACCACCACATCGCTGCGCGAACTCATGCGCCCGACCCCGTCTCCAGCAGCGCCAGCACGCGCGACGGGCTGCCGGTGCCGCCGACGATCGGCAGTGGTGCGACCACCAGCATCGCGCCGGTTGCGGGGAGTTGCCCCAGGTTGCGCAGTGAGGTGATGCCGTACTTGTCGTTGCCGAGGAAGTGATAATGCACCGGGAAGGCGGGCTCGAAACCGCCGGCCATCCCGGCGTCGACGCCGACGGTTTCCACGCCGAGGCCGTTGATGGGACGCTGCGTGGCCAGCCACTGCGCGCACTCGACGGCGACACCTGGTGTGTGCGAACCGGTCTCGTCGGCATTCAGGAACTCCTGCTGCGATCCGCCGCGGACCTCCCAGCCGGTGCGCAGAAGCACCCAGGCGCCCTGTGGCAGGGCCCCGTGGGCGGCTTCCCACTCCCGCACGTCGGCGACAGTCAACAGGTAGTCGGGATTCTCGGCGACCTTCTCGGTCAGGTCGATCACCGCGGCCGGACCGATCAGCCGCTGTACCGGGATCTGCGACACGTCGTGTCCGTCGCGGCCGCTGATCCAGTGGATGGGTGCGTCGAGATGGGTGCCGATGTGCTCGCCGGTGTGAATATTGTTGTGCCGCCAGAACGGACCCGGCTCATTGTAGGCGCTGACCTCCTCGAGACTGAAGTCGATGAGGTTGACGAACGGGTCCGGCAGCACCAGGGCGGGGGTGTCGCTGCTGAGTGGGGTCGTCAGATCCAGGACGGTCACCGAACCGTCGGTGAGTGCGCTGAGGAAGGACGCGACGGCGCTGGGGGTGGTGAGTGACTCGGTCATGGTGGGCCTTTCGTCGGCCGGAGAACGGGCGAGTGGAGCGGGTGCGGTAGCGGGGGTGGACAAGTGTTGAAGGGGAGTCTAGTGGCCGGGCTGCGGCTCAGCTCGGCGTTCGCGCAAGGTAATTGGTGACACGGATACTCGAGAGCAGGGTGCCGTCGTCGGCCCGCAGGTCGACCTGGTGCACCGTCAAGCGCCGCCCCAGCGACACCGCACGGCAGTCGGCGTGGACCTCGCCGGTGTCGGTGCCGCCGACGTGGCTGGCGGTCAGTTCGGTGCCCAACGCCACCCGCCCGGCACCGGCATGCACCGACGCCGAGAGGGAGGCGATGGTCTCAGCGAGCGCGGCGTACGCCCCGCCATGTACCCTCCCGGTGACCTGGGTGTTGCCGGCCACCGGCATCACCGCACGCGAATGCGCGGCGGAGAGCTCGATGACACGGATACCGAGGGTGTGATCGAGCGGGCCCTGGGGGTATCCCAGCGCCTGCTCGACCAGATCGGTGGTCACGGGGTCTGCTCGCGCCGCCGCGCGCTGCGGCCCGAACGGTACTGCTTGGGCATCGGGCCGGGGCGATACCCCTGATCCAGTGCGGCATTGAGCGTCCAGTACGGGTCCACCAGATGTGGCCGGGCGATGGCGCACAGGTCGGCGCGGCCGGACAACACGATGGTGTTGACGTCGTCGACCGAGGCGACCGCGCCGACGGTGATGGTCGGGATGCCCAACACGTTGCGGATGCGATCGGAGAACGGCGTCTGGTAGAGCCGGCCGTAGGCGGGCTTCGCCTTGACCGAGGTCTGCCCGGTCGAGACGTCGATCAGGTCGGCGCCGTGCTCGGCGAAGATCGTCGACATGGTCATCACGTCGTCGTCGCTGATCCCGTCGTCGACCCAGTCGGTGGCGCTGATGCGGACGCTGATCGGGCCGTCGAACACTTCACGCACGGCGTCGAGGATCAGGGTGCCGAAGCGGGCCCGGTTCTCGATCGACCCACCGAAGTCGTCGGTGCGCTGATTGGTCAGCGGCGAGAGGAACGCCGAGAGCAGATAGCCATGGGCGTAATGCAATTCGATCATGTCGAAGCCGGCCTGCGCGGCGCGGATCGCCGACTCCCGGTACGCCTGCACCATCGCACCGATGTCGTCGACGCTCATCTCGCGCGGCACCTGGCTGTCGGGACGGTAGGGGATCGCCGACGGCGCGAGGATCTCCCAGGCGCCCTCCTCCAGCGGGTCGTCGATCCCTTCCCACATCACCTTGGTGGCACCCTTGGGGCCCGAATGTCCGAGCTGCAGAGCGATTTTCGCGTCCGAGGACTCGTGGACGAAGTCGACGATCTGCGCCCACGCGTCACGTTGGTCATCGTTCCAGATGCCCGGGCAGCCGGGCGTGATGCGGCCGTCCTCGGTGGGCGCGGTCATCTCGGTGACGACCAGGCCGGCACCGCCGACCGCACGCGAACCCAGGTGCACCAGATGCCAATTGCCGGGCACGCCGTCGACCGCACTGTACTGCGCCATCGGCGAGACGACGACGCGGTTGGGCAGGGTCAACCCGCGCACGGTGAACGGGTAGAACATCGGCGGCGTCGACGGGTCGACCGGCACCCCGGCACGGTTGTCGGAGCCGGCGAACCACTCGTCGAGGCGGCCGACGAAGTTCGCGTCGCGCAGTTTGAGGTTGTCGTAGGTGACGCGCTGGCTGCGGGTGAGGAGTTGGAACACGAACTGCTCGGCCGGGATGTCGCGATAGCGGTCGATGTCCTCGAACCACTCCATCGAGGTCTGCGCCGAGCGTTGCAGGGATGCGGCGACCGGCATCCGTTCGCTCTCATAGGCTTCGAACGCTGCGCCGACCTCATGGGCTTCGGTGACCCCGCGCAGGGCACTGGTCAGGGCGATGGCATCCTCCATCGCCATCTTGGTGCCCGAGCCGATCGAGAAGTGTGCGGTGTGTGCGGCGTCGCCGATCAGTACCGTGTTGCCGTCATGCCAGGACTTGTTGCGGACGACGGTGAAGTTCAGCCAGCCGGAGTTGTTGCCCAGCAACGGATGTCCCTGGAGGTAGTCGGCAAAGACCTCCTCGCAGAACTTCAGTGACGCCTCGTCGTTCTCCCCGGGCCGCCGCGGCACCTCGGCGTAGACGTCGAGGCCGGCGTTGCGCCAGGTCTGTGGTGAGCATTCGACGATGAAGGTCGACGTGTTCTCGTCGAATGGGTAGATGTGTGCCCAGAACATGCCGTGTGGGGTGTCGCGGAAGACGAACCGGAAGCAGTCGACCGGCGTGGTGGTTGCGAACCACACGTACTTCGACGGCCGCCGATCCAGGCTCGGCGAGAGCGAATCAGATAGTGCAGCACGGGTTCCCGAGTTGACGCCATCGGAAGCGATGACCACGTCGCTGATGGCGCGCAGTTCATCCAGGTCGGGTGCCTGTGTCTGAAACTCGACGTCGACCTTGAGTTCGGTGGCGCGCTCGCCGAGCAGTGTCAGCAATTGCTTGCGGGCCATCGCAGCGAAGGAGTGACCGTCAGAGCGGTCGATGTGACCGTGGTAGTCGACATCGATCGGCGCCCAGTAGCGGTAGTGGCTGCGCATCCGGTCCAGCAGAACCGGGTCGGCGGCCTCGAGATTGGACAGCGTGTCGTCGGAGAACACCACGCCGAAGCCGAATGTGCTGTCGGAGGCGTTGCGTTCGTAGACGGTGATGTCGTGCGACGGATCGTGCTGTTTGAGCAGAATGGCCGACAGCAGGCCGCCGGGCCCACCGCCGATGATCGAGTACTTCACGGTGTCTCCCTCAGCAGTTCAGGTCGGTGAGCGGTTCGAACTCGACGGCCAGATCGGTCAGCACGAGGCTGACCGCGGCCAGGGCGGCTCGCGCGTTGGATGCCGCGCACGGGGCGATCGAGTCGTCGGCTACCAGGCGCTTGAGCGCCTGGTAGACGTCGAGCAGGGTGGATTCGGTCGAGTCGAGTGGCGTGCCGAGGAGATCGGTGCGCGCCGCCGACCCGCCGAGCGTGACGGTTGCGTTGGGGGACATGACTGGTGCCTTTCTTCTTCAGTTCGCCTGGGCTCGACCGTCAGCGGTTGTCGACGAGACGCTTGGCCTTGAGCTCGAAACGGGGCAGCGTGCCGGCGTCGGCACGTTCGATGTGGAATCGCAAACCTTCGTGTGCGTCGGCGAGTTCGCGTCCGAGCTTGTCGGCGACGCCTTTCCAGGTATCGTCGGTGACCGAGGTGAACGGTTCGGCGGCCAGAAAGATCTCGTCGCGGATATCGTGGCGTTCGATGCGGATCTGGAATTCGTCGATCTCGCCGAAGGTCCGCACGATGCTCTCCACCGCACGCGGGTAGACGTTGGTGCCGCGCACCAGCTTCATGTCGTCGACCCGGCCGAGGATGCCGCCCTCATAGAGGTCCCAGGTGCGACCACTGCCGGCGACGGTGTGCGGGACCTTGACGACCATATCGGCGCTGCGATAACGGATCAGCGGGATGGTGGCGCGTCCGAACGAGGTACAGACGCGCTCGCCGCGCTCGCCGTAACCGAGTTCCTTACCGGTTTCCGGGTCGATGACCTGCTCGATGAAGTGGTCTTCGATGATGTGGCAGCCGCCGGGCTGATCGGCCGGCTCGAACATGAAGATGGTCGAGACCTCGGTCATGCCCGCAGTGTCGAAACACTTGGCACCCCATTGGCTTTCGATCAGCGCCTTGGTCTCGGGGATGGAGCCGGCCGGTTCGCCGGAGAGGATGACTGTGTGTACTTTGCTGGTCGGCAGGTCGATGCCGAGAGCTTGGGCCTCCTGCGCCAGGCGCAGCGCGTAGGTGGGCGTGGAAGCGACGACGGTGGCGTCGAAGTCGATGATCTGCCGGATGCGCTGGGTGGTGTTCTGGGCGCCGCCGGGGATGGTCAGCGCCCCCAACTTCTCCAGGCCGTTGTGCAGCCCCCAGAAGCCGATGAAGGAGCCGTAACCGAAAGCGACATAACCGATGTCGTGTGGACGGACGCCGGCGCCCCAGAGCGCGTAGCACCACATCTCCGCCGACCATGCCCAGTCCTTGCGCGAATCGAGTGCGCGCAGCGGGGTCTTGCCGCTGGTGCCGCTGGTGGTGTGCATGCGGATGGCGCCGACGTGATCGGTGACCGGCAGTTCACCATACGGCGGGAACTGCTCCTGGCTGCGCATCCAGTCCTCGCGGGTGAGGAAGGGGATGCGGTCGATGTCGGCGCGCGTCCTGAGCTGCTCGGGCGAGAAGCCGGCTGCGGCGAAGGTCCGCTGGTAGAAGGGGCTGCGCGCGGCCGCCCATTCGGTCAGGCGCCGCAGTTTGGTGAGTTGCAGGGCGTCGAGTTCAGCACGATCGAGCTGCTCGGTCTTGGGATTCCAGAAGGGCTGGTCGTTCATCGGAACTCTTCTCCATCTGTGGTGGCGGATGGGCGGATGGGGTGCGGTGCACGAGGAGTGGAGGTGGCGTCGGGGGGGACTCCGATGCCTGGCGGG
>NZ_MVPX01000447.1:0-1196 GCF_002043085.1 Gordonia sp. i37
GGCGGAGCCGTTCCGCCGTCTCGATGAGCGGCTCGAGGATCTCGGGCGGGTGATTGCCCGGCAGTCGCAGTCGCTGGACCGGCTCCTCGACGCCGAGAAGAAGCGGTCGGCGCGCGATGCGGCCGGCGCGGACCTGGCCCTGCTGGTGGACCTGCTGGCGCTCCACGGGGACGCCGCGGGCTGTGCGTCATCGTCGACCGACGCCGCCGACCGCGCCGCGTTCACCGCGCTGGCCGACGGCCTGGAACGCGTGATCGTCGGCCGCGGGGGCACGCTCGTGACACCGCGGATCGGCGACGACTTCGACGCCGTCACCATGGACGCCGTCGACACCCGGGAGACCGGCGCGGCCGACCGGTCACGGACGGTCGCCGACGTTCTGCGGCCGGGACTGAACGTCGGGCCGCGGTCGGTGCGGCCCGCGGCGGTCGTCGTCTACCGTTGACCGCTCAGTGGTCGGCCGATCCGATGGTGCGCCACAGGAATTCGTACGCCAGTGCCGACTTGAAGGCCGCCTGCTTGTTGTCGGCGGCACCGCCGTGCCCGCCCTCGATGTTCTCGTAGTAGCGGACGTCGTGACCGTACTCCTCGAGTCGCGCAACGAGTTTGCGGGCGTGCCCGGGATGGACGCGGTCGTCGCGGGTGGAGGTGGTGACGAGAATCGGCGGGTAGGTCTTCTCGCGTGTGAGGTTCTGATACGGCGAGTACTCACCGATGTAGGCCCACTCGTCGGGGTCGTCGGGGTTGCCGTACTCGGCCATCCACGACGCGCCCGCTAGCAGCAGGTGGTAGCGACGCATGTCGATCAGCGGGACCTGACACACCAACGCGCCGAACAACTCCGGATATCGGGTGAGCATCACGCCCATCAGTAGGCCGCCGTTGGAACCGCCCTGCGCGCCGAGTTGGGCCGGGGTCGTCAGTCCACCTGCGACGAGGTCCTTGGCAACACTCGAGAAGTCCTCGTATACCAGGTGACGACCGGCCTTCTGGGCTTGGGTGTGCCAGGCCGGGCCGTATTCGCCGCCGCCACGGATGTTGGCGATGACATAGATGCCGCCGCGTTCGATCCAATTGCGTCCCGAGAGCGCCAGATAGCCCGGCGTCAGCGAATTCTCGAAGCCGCCGTAGCCGTAGAGCAGTGTGGGGCCGCTGGTCACGTCGCGGCGCCGGATCACGAAGTAGGGGATCGGGGG
>NZ_MVPX01000448.1:0-1342 GCF_002043085.1 Gordonia sp. i37
GTAGCCGTAGAGCAGTGTGGGGCCGCTGGTCACGTCGCGGCGCCGGATCACGAAGTAGGGGATCGGGGTGCCGTCGTCGGACGGGGTGAAGAACTGTTCGGCCACCACCGATTCCGCGTCGAAGAACTGCGGGGTCTGTTTGATCACGGTGACCTCGGTGCCGCTGTTGCCGTGCAGCAGGCTCGGTGGCGCGGTGAACGACGTCGCCGACCAGAACACCTCGTCACTGTCGTCGGGATCGGTGTCGAGGACCGAGACGGTCGCGAGTTCGGGGAGCCCGGGTTGTGGCACGACCGTCCAGTCGCCGAGAGTGCGCACGGTCACCTCGGTGTGCACGTCGTGCAGGGTGAGCACGATCAGGTGTGACCGAGTGAAGGAGAATGACTGCAGGCTGGTGTGCGCGTCCGGGGTGAACAGCACCGTGTGTTCGCGCGCCCCGGCGAGGTAGGACGGGTAGTCGAAGACGAGCAGAGTGCCTGCCGGATAATCGGTTCCGCCGACTTCCCAGTCCGAACGGGGGCGGACAAACATCCAATCGTGGTGCACGCTGACGTGGGCATCGGTCGGCACGTCGAGCAAGATCTCCTCGGTGCCGCGGAGCTCGTAGGTGAGCTCGTTGAAGAAATCCGTTGCGCGCGAGACGAAATGACGCTCGAATCCAGGCGTGTGGTCGTACCCGGCGCTCACCGCCACATCGTCGACAGAGCCGGCGAACACCGTCGGCGCCGCATCGACCGGAGTGCCGCGCGTCCACCGTTTGATGACGCGCGGATACCCCGAGGTGGTCAGTGATCCGTCGCCATCGGACTGTATCCCGAAATCGGTTCCGACATAAACGGTGTCGCGGTCGATCCAGGAGATCGACGACTTCGCCTCGGGGAGCGTGAAGCCGTCGTCGACCCAGCTACGGGTCGCGACGTCGAACTCCCGGACGACGGCGGCGTCGGCACCGCCACGCGACATCGAGATCAGGGCGCGGTCGTACCCGGGCCGGTTCATGGTCGCCGATTTCCACACCCAGTTCTCGTCCTCGGCGATGGCGAGGGCGTCGACGTCGATGAGGACATCCCACTCGGGGGAGTCGGTGAGGTATTGCTCGAGCGTGGTCCGCCGCCACAGTCCGCGGGGGTGCGCCGCGTCGCGCCAGAAGTTGTAGAGGTACTCGCCCCGGCGACGCACGTAGGGGATGCGGTCGTCGGTGTCGAGGATCTCCAGCGCTTGCGCTTCGAGCTGGGAGAACCGGTCCGAATCGGTGAGTTCGGCGAGGGTGGGCGCGTTGTGGTCACGCACCCAGGCGAGTGCCTCGTCGCCGGTGACGTCCTCGAGCCACAGGTAGGGGGCG
>NZ_MVPX01000449.1:0-12958 GCF_002043085.1 Gordonia sp. i37
GTGGGGGGAAATATGCTTGTGGACAACGGGTTTCGGGGGTGGGCTGGCGGCAGTTTTCTGTCGGTGGGATGTGGTAGGCGGTGCGGTTTTCGCTGCGGCTGTTCGATGTGGTTGGGAAGCGTGTTGTCTCACCGGGTCTCGAGGCCCGGCGCCTTGGGCGCCGTGCACCTCGACCATCGGGGGGAAGGCCCGGCGCCTGGGGCGCCGTGCACCTCGACCATCGGGGGTCTCGACCAGCGGGGGAAGGGGCACATGACCATGGTGTCGCTCATCGCCGATTTCCAGGAGTCACATCGTGTGCGGTGGTCTCACCCACGTACCGGGCACTCGGTGCGTGTGTAGATCGTCGGCATGCACAGGTTGCAGTGGATGCATTGCGACGTCGTCGACGGGTCGGCGCTGATCCGTTGTGGCAGATCGGGTTCGCGGAGTAGGGCGCGGCCCATGGCGAGGAAGTCGAAGCCCTCGGCGAGTGCCGCATCCATGGTGGCACGGTCGGTGATGCCGCCGAGCAGGATGATCGGCAGATCGACCGCCTCCCGCAGCCGACGTGCCAACGGCAGCAGATAACCGGGGTGGTACTCGTAGTGCTTGAGGAAGAACGGGCCTGCGGCCTTCAGCCCCCAGCGCATCGGTCCGGTGAACGCGTCGGCGAACGCGGTCCGCGGCGCCTGACCGTGAAACAGGTACATCGGGTTGAGAAGTGAACTGCCCGCGGTGGGTTCGATGGCGTCAAGGTATCCGTCGGCTTCGAACAGCCGCGCCGCCGCGCACGCTTCGTCGACGTTGAAGCCTCGCCACCGGCGTGCGGGTGCGCCGACGGCTCCGACGCCGTCGTACATGTTGAGCTTGACCCAGATCGCGACATCGCTGCCGACCTCTTCGCGCACCGACTCGAGTACCTCGCGGGCCAGCCGGGCGCGGTTGACCAACGAGCCGCCATACCCGTCGCGACGGCGGTTGAGTAGCGGGGACAAGAAGCTGCTGAGGAGATAGTTGTGGCCGCAATGGATTTCGAGTGCATCGAAGCCGGAATCGACCGCGATGCGTGCCGCGCGGGCGAATGTGGTGCGCAGCGCGGCGATTTCCTCGACGGTGGGTGAGTGCGTCATCGACATCCCCATCGGCGCCGGGATCGGTGAGGCGGCCAACGCCCGGGCCCTGTTCGACACCGAGTTGGCGACCGGGCCCGCGTGACCCAATTGTGCTGCCGCACGCGCACCTTCGGCATGAATGGCCTCGGTCAGCAGGACCAGTCCGGGCGCGGCCTCCGGGCGAAGCCAGATCTGGTGCCGGTCGGTACGGCCCTCCGGGGAGATCGCACAGTAGGCGACGGTACTGATCCCGACCCCGCCTGCCGCCACCTCCCGGTGAAACTCGATGAGATCGTCGGTGACGAGGGCGTCGGGGGTGCGGCCCTCGAAGGTCGCGCACTTGATGAGGCGATTGCGCAGGTGCAGTGGACCGAGCCGGGCGGGCGCGAACGGGTCCGGCGCTGATGAGTCCGACGCAGTGGTGTTGGTGGTCATGACAACTCCTTGGAGACAACCGGTGCGCCGAGTCCGGCGACCACGAACGCGCGCAGTGCCGCGATCGCGTCGTCGGAGAGGGGCCCGTTCCCACCGAAGCGGTGGAGGATCAGCGTGAACGCGAGCGCCCACCGGCGTCGTGCAGCGCGGGTGTCGAGGCCGGGAACCAATGGCGTGAGCAGATCCACCCAGTCGTCCAGACGGAACCAACGGCGCGTCCACGCCGCGTCGCGATGGGCGTCGACGAAACGGGTCAGCAACTGCAGATGCAGATGACCGACGGGGTCGGCCCGAAGGCGGACGAGCGGGTCGACGACGAGGTCGATGAGGTCGGCGATGGTGTGGTCGGCGAGGTCGACGCCGCCGAGGGCGTCGGCCCAGAGCGGTGCCAACCGGTCTTCCAGCAGGGCCGCGACCAGGTCGTCCTTGGATCCGAAGTGATAGTGCACGGCCGCCGGATTGACCCCGGCCTCGGTGCAGATGGCCCGCACCGACACCGCGTCGGGTCCGTCGGTCAGGAATAGTCGTTCGGCGGCCATCAGCAGGTGTTCGCGCGTCACCTGGGCGCGTGTCGGTGCCATGTCTGTCGATCAAAGCAGATCCCCATCACTGATTCAATCAGTGATGGAAACCGTCGGTGTTCGAGGTGGTTACCGGCCAGTACCGGGGACGCTCTGCGCTGGTACCCGACGCCGTCGTAGGGTGGTGGCCGTGGCTGAACACTTCCAAACAGTTGTCCTGGGTGCTGGTCCAGGTGGGTACGTGGCCGCGATCCGGTCCGCCCAGCTGGGCATGAAAACCGCCGTCATCGAAGAGAAGTACTGGGGCGGTGTGTGCCTGAACGTCGGATGTATCCCGTCGAAGGCACTTCTCCGGAACGCCGAGCTGGCGCATATCTTCAACCATCAGGCGAAGACCTTCGGCATGTCCGGTGAGGTCTCCTTCGACTTCGGTCCGGCATTCGACCGCAGTCGCAAGGTCAGTGAGGGCATCGTCAAGGGTGTCCACTTTCTGATGAAGAAGAACAAGATCACCGAGATCGACGGATACGGTGTGTTCCAGGACGCGAAGACCCTGAAAGTGGGGGACCGCGAGATCACCTGGGACAACCTCATCATCGACACCGGATCGACCGTCAAGCTGCTGCCGGGCGTCGAGCTGAGCGACAACGTCGTCACCTACGAGACCCAGATCCTCACCCGTGAGCTCCCCGAGTCGATCGTGATCGTCGGTGCCGGCGCGATCGGCATGGAATTCGGGTACGTGCTGGCCAATTACGGGGTCGACGTCACGATCGTGGAATTCCTCGATCGGGTCCTGCCCAACGAGGACGTCGACGTCTCCAAGGCCATCGCCAAGGAATACAAGAAGCTCGGCGTCAAGGTGCTGACCTCGACCAAGGTGCAGACCGTCACCGACAACGGTGACAGCGTGACCGTCACCTACAAGGACGCCAAGGACAACGACGGTGAACTGACCGTCGACAAGGTCCTGATGTCGGTCGGCTTCGCCCCGCGCGTCGACGGCTACGGCCTCGAGAAGACCGGCGTCGAACTCACCGAACGCGGCGCCATCGCGATCGACGACCACATGCGCACCAACGTCGACGGCATCTATGCGATCGGCGACGTGACCGCCAAGCTGCAACTCGCACATGTGGCCGAGGCGCAGGGCGTGGTCGCCGCCGAGACGATGGCCGGCGCGGAGACGATGACACTGGGCGACTACCGCTTCATGCCGCGCGCGACGTTCTGTCAGCCGCAGGTCGCCTCGTTCGGTCTCACCGAGGCACAGGCCAAGGACGAAGGCTACGACGTGACCGTGTCGACCTTCCCGTTCTCCGCCAACGGCAAGGCGCAGGGACTCGGCGAGACCGCCGGCTTCGTCAAACTCCTCACCAACTCCGAGACCGAGGAACTCCTCGGCGGACATCTGGTGGGCGACAACGTCTCCGAGATGCTTCCCGAGCTGACGCTGGCCCACAAGTGGGACCTCACCGCGCGTGAGCTGGCACGCAATGTCCATACCCACCCGACGATGAGCGAAGCGCTGCAGGAAACGTTCCACGGCGCGATCGGACACATGATCAACCTCTGAGTCACGCGACGAACGCGGCCCGTCCCGGCCAACGCCCGTGGTGCACCACCGGCGCGGACCGGGACGGGCCGCGTTCGTCGTGTTCGACGCCGGAGCGCTCAGCCGTCGGCAGCCACCTTGTTCACCGCCGCGGTGAAGAACTGCCGGAAGGCGGCGTCGTCGGGAGCGGAGCCCGGTGTGGTCGCGGTGTAGAGGGCCGAGACGCTGTACCCCTTCACCGACGCGAAACCGGTGTAGGTGGTGACGGTCACGACCTGGCCGGCCGTGGAGACCTTCTGGTCCTGACGCAGCACCAGGACATCGCCCGGATCCGCCTGGGTGGCCGGTGCGGGTATCACGGTGTTGGTCGCGGTCGCGGTGGTGCCTGCGGCCGCGCCGGTGTTGATCGTGATCGAGAAGTTCTTGCAGGGTCCCGTGGCCCTCGCCCGTGCCGCGGCGACGTCGCTCGACTGCGCGGCGAGGCCTTCGCTGAGAATGCCGCCGCTCGTCGAGGTCGCGACCGCGACACCGAGCTTCGAGGCATCCACGTCCGGCAGCTTCTGCAGATCGGCGCACGCGGACGGGGTGATCGTCGCGTTGCGGGTGGTCCCCTGGAACTGCGACACCGCCTGCCGGAACTGATCCTCCGGCAGCGGGGTGAGGGTGAATCCGGCCGGGAGATCGGCAGCGGTGACCACCAGGGCCTTGACCTTCGCCGGATCGCCGCTGGTCGTCGATACGGTGCTCGGCGACGCCGTGGACGGACCTGCCGACGTTGTGTCAGCGGCCTGCGGTGTCCCCGACGTCGTGCAGCCTGTGATCAGCAGAACCGAGGTGGTGGCCGTCGCGGCCGCCAGAGAACTGCGGATGACCGTGTTGCGCATGAAGTGCCCCCTGTGTCGATGGTTCCGGGCACACCGGAGCCACCGATGAGGGTAACGGCCGGCTGGGCGTCCTTTCCACGGATGGTCGTTCGCGTGAACGCCTCGTCCGCGGTGGTTCGTCCCCGCCCGGGAGTGTCGGGAACGATGGATACAGTCGAGGACGATGAACGCCGAGCGCACCAGGGTGTGGACGCCGCCGGGACCGGTGGATCTGCGATACACGCTGGGACTGCACCGGCGCGGCGGAGGTGACCCCGCGTTCCGCTACGGCCGCGACGGGTCGGTGTGGCGCGCGAGCCACACCCCGGACGGAGCGGCAACCCTGACCGTGCGTGTCGACGGTGAGCGCATCGTCGGCCGCGCGTGGGGCGACGGCGCCGACTGGCTGCTCGAATCGATGCCCGCAATGCTCGGCGGCGACGACGCCCCCGAGTCCATGCCCGTCCACGACGACGTGGTCGCCGGACTCGTTGCCCGCTCGCGCGGGTTGCGCATCGGGGCCACCGGGCGCGTGTGGGAGGCGCTCGTGCCGGCCATTCTCGAACAGAAGGTGGTCGGTGCCGAGGCCTGGCGGGCGTGGCGATACCTGGTGCGCCGCCACGGTTCCCGGGCGCCGGGGCCGGTGCCCGACGACATGCGGGTGCCGCCGCCGCAGGAGCTGTGGCCCTCGATCCCGGTGTGGGACTGGCACCGCAGCGGCGCCGAGCCGGTGCGGATGCGCACGATCCGAGGCGCCACCTCACTCGATGTGGAACGGCACGCCGGTCGGCTCGACATCCTGCGCGGTGTCGGCCCGTGGACCGTCGCCGAGACCCGGGCGCGTGCGGTCGGCGACGCCGACGCGGTGCCCGTCGGCGACTACCACATTCCGTCGGCGGTCGGGCAGACGCTCATCGGGGAGCCGGTGGATGACGCGCGCATGCTCGAACTCCTCGAACCCTATGCCGGACACCGCTATCGGATCATCCGGATGGTCGAGATGCACGGCTCGCGTCCCCAGCGACGGGGCAACCGGATGAGCGTGCGCGACTATCGCTCGATGTGATCCCCACCCGGCCCCGGCCTGCTCCGATACCTGCTGTCGCCGGACGGGGAGGTGGCACAGGGCACTTCGCCTCAGGCTGAGCGCAAGTGTTCTGTCGGCGTCGGATCTGCCGCATCATTGCCCACCATCATGGCTATCTCTCTTTCTTCCACGTCGCCGTCCGCGGCGCCACCGGGCACCAAGTCGGCTGCGCAGATACGCGCGGCACGACGCTCACGTGTGCTGACGTGGATTCGGGTCCTCTCACCCATCGGGGTGCTCGCACTCTGGCAACTCGGCAGCGCCCTGGGAGTACTGCCGCAGGACAAACTGCCCGCACCCTCGCTGATCGCCGAGGCGGGTTGGGAGAAGCTGCAGAGTGGTGAACTCACCGACGCCATTGTGGCCTCCACCGAACGCGTGGCGATCGGCCTGGGGCTCGGTGTGGTCATCGGCATCGGGCTCGGGGTGATCGTCGGACTGAGCCGGCTCTCGGATGCGATCATCGACCCCAACATGCAGGCGATCCGGGCGCTCCCGCTGTTCGGTCTCATCCCGCTGTTCATCCTGTGGTTCGGTATCGAGGAGACACCGAAGATCCTGCTGGTGGCCCTCGGTGCGATCTTCCCGCTGTATCTCAACACCTCTGCGGCGATCCGCCAGATCGACCCGAAGCTCCGTGAGAATGCCAAGGTGCTCGGATTCGGCCGCCTGCAGACGATTCGGGAGTTGGTCATCCCCAGTGCCATGCCGCAGATCCTCGTCGGACTCCGGCAATCACTGGCGATCGCCTGGCTCAGTCTGATCGTCGCCGAACAGATCGCCGCGACTTCCGGGCTGGGATACCTGATCAACAACGCGCGTGACTTCCTCCGCACCGACGTCGTGTTCTTCGGCCTGATCATCTATGCGGCACTGGGATTGATCACCGACGCGATCGTGCGCGCGTTGGAGAAGTACACCACGCGCTACCAACGGACCAACTGAAGGAGGGCCGGCCCATGACTGCCACCATCGATGCCGCGAGCGCCACGCGGACAACGCAATCGACCGAGATCGCCGGGCAGGTATCCGCGGCGACCTTCGCCTACGGCGACGCGGAACCGGTGCTGCGCAACGTATCCCTGACCGTGCGCACCGGCGAGATCGTCGCCATCATCGGCCGCAGCGGCAGCGGCAAATCTACCCTGCTGCGGCTGCTCGCCGGCCTGTCGCAACCCTCGACGGGTGACGTCACCACGTCCGGGGCACCCGCGGTGGCATTTCAGGAGCCCCGACTGTTCCCGTGGCGCACGGTGCGCCGCAACGTCGAATTCGGGGTCGTCCGTTCCCGACTCAAGGGTGCGGCGGCCGCCGCCCGGGTCAACGACACGCTCGCCGAGGTCGGGCTGGCCGACAAGGCCGACGCGTGGCCGGCGCAGCTGTCCGGCGGTCAGGCCCAACGGGTCTCGTTGGCGCGCGCCCTGGTTGCCGATCCGCAACTGTTGCTGCTCGACGAACCGTTCGGTGCTCTGGACGCATTGACGCGGGCGGCCATGCACCGGCTGCTGATCAACCTGTGGCAGGCCCACGGATTCAGCGTTCTCGTCGTGACCCACGACGTCGACGAGGCGCTGCGCCTCGCGGACCGGGTGGTCGTGCTCGCCGACGGGCACATCGCCGCCGACGTCACCGTCGACGCGCCACGTGATCCCGACGGCGCAGCGCAGACCGCGCATCTGCGGACCCGGCTGCTCGACGCTCTCGGCGAATAGGGCACTCACCGCACGTTCACGCTCACCAGTTCTCGTGCCCGACGTCTGTCGGGTCGGCATCATCGAAAGGCTCGTGGAAGAAATGTCTCGTGGTTCAGGCATGTCCGCCGGAGGGTTCCGCGGACGTGCGACCGTACTCGTCGTCCTGGCCGGGATTCTCGCGCTGGCGCTCAGCGGCTGTGTCAGCAAAGAGGATTCGACCGGCGCCGTCGCCGACGCCAGCGTCGATCCCGCACAGTTGGCCGGCCTGACGTTGCGCGTCGGCGACCAGAAGGGCGGTACCGAATCGCTCATGCGCGCTGCGGGAGAACTCGATTCGCTGCCGTTCAAGGTCGAGTTCTCGACGTTCACCTCGGGTCCGCCCGAGATCGAGGCCGCCACCGCGGGCAAGATCGACTTCGCCGTCACCGGTAACACGCCCCCGATCTTCGGTGCGGCGTCGAACGCGAAGATCAAGATCGTCTCCGCCTACACCAACAACGCCGGTGGTGACGTCATACTCGTGCCCGCCGGCTCCACCCTGACCTCCGTCGAACAACTCAAGGGCAAGAAAGTCGCTGTGGCCAAGGGAAGTTCGGCCCACGGAAATCTCCTCGAGCAGTTGAGCAAGGCGAACCTGAAGCTCGGCACCGACGTCACCCCGGTGTTCCTGCAGCCCGCCGACGCGTTGTCGGCCTTCTCCAGCGGCGCCGTCGATGCGTGGGCGATCTGGGACCCGTATACGGCTATCGTGCAAAAGGATTCGGGTGCGAAGATCCTCGCCTCGGGGACCGGGGTGGTCAACGGCTACGGCTTCGGCATCGCGTCCAATGAGGCCCTTGCCGACGCCAAGCGCAACACCGCGCTGCGGATCTTCGTCGAACACCTGGCCAAGGCCAGCAAGTGGGCGTCAGCCAACGTCGAGACCTGGTCGCAGCAGTACGCGAAGGCGATCGGCATCGACCCGCAGGCCGCACTGGCGGCACAGCAGCGCAGCGTCCGGCCGGCCATCGAGATCGACGACACCGTGGTCGCCTCGGAGCAGAAACTGGCCGACGCCTTCGCCGCCGCCGGCCAGCTCGACCACAAGCCCGTCATCGCCGACTTCGTCGACAAGCGCTTCAACTCCACCGTGGCGCCCTACGCAGTGAGTACGCAATGACCGCAGAAGCCCAGCGCGAGGCACACTTCCACTGGTTCCTGCCGACCTCCGGCGACGGACGCGAGGTCATCGGCGGATTGCAGTCGGCAGGCATCCTGGGCACCGCGTCCGCGATCCGGCCACCCGATCTCGACTATCTCGCGCTGGTGGCGAAGACCGCCGAACGGTTGGGTTTTGAGTCGGTGCTGACCCCGACCGGAACCTGGTGCCACGATGCGTGGCTGACCACCGCCGCACTCATCCGGGAGACGAGCCGCCTGAAGTTCCTCGTCGCCTTCCGGCCCGGGCTGATCACCCCGACGCTGGCCGCCCAGCAGGCCGCGACCTTCGCCGAGTTCTCCGGCGGCCGTCTCGCCCTCAACATCGTCACCGGCGGTGACGCGCAGGAGCAGGCGCGGTTCGGTGACCGGCTCACCAAAGGGCAGCGCTACGCCCGCACCGGGGAATTCCTGCAGATCGTCCGGCACGCCTGGTCGGGGACGCCGTTCGATTTCTCCGGTGAGCATTACGACGTCACCGGCGCGGTGGTGGGCCATCCGCCGAACCCGGTGCCGCAGGTGTTCTTCGGTGGTGCCAGCGAGTACGCGCGTGAGGTGGCCGCGGCCACCGTCGACACCTATCTCACCTGGACCGAACCGCCGGAGAAGGTGGCCGCACTCGTCGAGGACGTCCGTGCCCGCGCCGCCCGGCACGGCCGGGAGCTGACCTTCGGCATCCGGGCGCACGTGATCACCCGCGACACCCGCGAGGAGGCCTGGACCGAGGCCCGCAAGTTGGTCTCGCGGATGGACCCGGCATTGATCGAGCTTGCCCGCCAACGGCTCTCGCAGTCGGAGTCCGAGGGGCAACGCCGGCAGCTCGCCCTCAACGCCGACCTCGACAACCTCGAGGTGTACCCGGGGCTGTGGGCGGGCTATGGTCTGGTTCGCCCGGGAGCCGGAACCGCGTTCGTCGGCAGCCACGCCGAGGTCGCCGACCTCATCGCACAGTATCGGGCGATCGGCATCGACCACTTCATCCTGTCCGGGCAACCGCACATCGAGGAGGCCTTTTGGTTCGCCGAAGGCGTGGCGCCGCTGGTGCGTTCGGTCAGTGCCGGCCGGGAGCCCGCGCCAGCACGTACTGCCCCTCACCGATGACGGTCTGCTCGATGTGCTCGGCACCGCCACGGCGTAGCGCGCCGGTGATCTCGTCGCGCCCGAAGACGCGGTAGCCGCCGATGGCCGCCAGCGTCTTCACCCCGGGCACCGTCGAGACCGGTCCGGCCACCGAGGTGAACACCACCAGCAGCGCACCGGGGCGCGCCACCCGCAGCATCTCGTCGAGCACAGGGAGCGGGTCGGGGATCAGGTAGAGCGCTGCCAGGCAGATCACCTCGTCGAAGGTGTTGTCGGCGAACGGGATCGCGTGAGCGTCGACACGGAGGTAACTCGCGCGGACGATGCTGTTGGTGGCGACCGCGGTGTGCAGCATCGACGGTGAGTAGTCGATGCCGACCACGCGTCCGTCGCCGGTGAGACCCGCAGCAATGTCCCGGGTGTAATTGCCGGGCCCACAAGCGATGTCGAGAACCATACGTTCACCGGGCCGGCACAGGTAGGCGCGCAATGCGGCGTCGTAGTCGGCGGTCTCGGGACTGCCGAGACTGAAGCCGCGGGTGAACACCGGCCGCCATGCATGCTCGTAGACGCGGGAGAACAGGGGGTTACGCATCATCCGCGCGGCAAACGACCCCATCGCCGAACGCCTAGGCGCGAACGTCGAGCTGCACGCGCAGGGTGTGCAGGGTGGTGGCGAGCATGTCGTACTGACCGACGAGCAGAAGCAAGCCGATGGTGCGGCGCTCGTCGAGGTGGCGGCGCAGCGCCTCCCACGCGACGTCGTCGACGTCGTGGGTGGTCACCAGTTGGTCCACGACGCGCAGGATGGCGCGCTCGCGATCCCCCCATCCGGCGTCGGGACCGTCGAGGATGCGCGCGAGTTCATCATCGGTGATGCCCGCGCGTTTGCCGATCCGACGATGGTGGTCGAGCTCGTAGGCCGACTCGCGCAGGTGCGCGACACGGATGATCACCATCTCGGAGTCCTTGCGCGACAACGTCCCGAACGGCATCAGCCGCGCCCCGAAGTACAGCCACGCCCGGAACAGACCACGGGTGCGGCCCAGCGTGGAGAAGATGTGGGTGTCATGGACACCGGTGACGCGCGCGGCGAGGCGGGTGAAGGCCCAATTGGCGGGACCGAGGTCACGGAATCCGCCGGGAGCGATCCGAGGGGTGCTCATGGCATCACGGTAGACTACGGCGACTATGACGACTATCACACCGCGCGTGTTCGGCTCCCTCGATGACGTCATGGCCGCGATCGGCGAAGACCTCGGCTCCGGCGAATGGCTCGAGATCACCCAGGAACGGGTCAACCAGTTCGCCGAGGCCACCGGCGACCATCAGTGGATTCACGTCGACCCGGACCGCGCGAAGGCCGGGCCGTTCGGTGCGCCCATCGCACACGGCTTCCTGACACTCTCGTTGCTGCCGATGCTCGCCGGGTCGATCTTCACCGTCGAGGGCCCCAAGCTCGTCATCAATTACGGCATGAACAAGGTGCGTTTCCCCAATCCGGTGCCGGTCGGGTCCCGCATCCGCGCCAACGCCGTGATCACCTCCGTCGAGGAGGGCCCCAAGGGCGTGACGATGGTGGTGCGCAACACCGTCGAGATCGAGGGCGCCGACAAGCCTGCATGCGTCGCCGAGAACGTCCGGGTGATGGTCTACTGACCCTCGTGCGGATCAGGGCGGCGGCGCCCCGGTGACGGTGGTCGTCGTGGTGTAGGTCGCGGTGGTGCTCACGGTCACCGTACTCACGCGCACCGTGGTGTTGGTGACCGTCGTCGTCTGTGTGGTTCCCGAACCGCCCCCGCACGCGGCGAGACAGGAGACCACGACCAGCGCCGCCACGCCCACGGCGAGGCGCATTCGCGTCCAGCGGACCGGCGGTCGTGTGTGATCAACCTGTGGCACAGCCGTTTTCCGGCGGTGCTTGTGGATGTGGCTCATCACGACGTCTCCGTGGCGGTCACCGTCGCGACCGTCGACGTCGTGGTGGTCGTGGTCGTCGTCTCGATGACCGTCGTCCGGGTCACCGTCTGCACGGTCGGCGCCGAATCGTTGCCGCACGCTGCCAGGCCGAGTGTCGCGACGGCGACGGCCACCAGTGCGCCGGTGAGGCGTTTCATGAGGCTCCCTGTTCTTGTGGTGGGCTGTCTGCCGGTGAACGGCTGTGCGCACGTGCTGGTTGCCGGCGGGGTCATGACGGGAGGTTCACCACCGCAGTCGGGCGGGTGACCGGCGACGTACCGAACTGATTGTTGCCGACCTGGCCGACTTCGTTTGCGCCCCAGCAGTAGATGACGAGATCGGAGATCGTGCAGGCCGTACTCCGGGCGGTGGTGATCGCGGTGACCCCCCTGTCCATTCCCGTGACGAGTTGCGGAACGGTGGGCTGGTTGCCGTCGTCGGTCGAGCCGGTACCGATCTGCCCGTCGTCGTTGTCGCCCGCGCAATAAGCCCTGGCCCCGGCGACCAGGCAGGTGGCGAAGTATCCGGCCGAGATGTCGGTGACCGGTCCCGTCGGCCCGGTCACCGCCGTCGGCGCGTTCACCGGTGACGACTCGCTGCTGCTGATCTGATGAAAAGTGTTGTTGCCCCAGCAATATGCCTTCTCGTCGGCAACCGCGCAGCTGTGGTAGTAGCCGGCGCTGATGCGGGTGACGGTACCGGCGATACCCGGGACCGCCACGGCGGTGGTGCTGTCGGCGGTCGAGCCGTTGCCGACCTGTCCGTCGGAGTTGTAGCCCCAGCAGTACACCGCGCCCCCGGCTATCGCACAGACCGTGCGATACGCCGACGAGATCGCGCTCACGCTGCTCGGCAGTCCCTGCACGAGCGTGGGTGTGACGACGTCCGAGGCCGACTCCTCGACGCCGTTGCCGAGCTGGCCGCCCGAGTTGTAGCCCCAGCAATAGGCTTTTCCGTCAGCGACGGCACAGGTGCTGTAGAAGCCGATCGCGATGTCGGTCACCGTGCCGGGCAGGCCCTTCACCTGTGCCGGGCGAGCAACCGTAGTCGACGACGCCTGGCCGGTCCCGAGTTGCCCATTGCTGTTGTCGCCCCAGCAATACGCCGTGCCCGCGGCCACCGCGCAGCTGTGATCCGACCCGGTGACGACCTTGTCCACCTTGTCGACACCCTCGACGCGGGTGGGTGCCAGCACATACTCGCTCGTGCCGTCCGACGGCGCCGGATCGCCGTTGCCGACCTGGCCGCTGGAGTTGTCACCCCAGCAGTAGGCGTGGTGATCGACGACGGCGCAGGTGGTCTCGCCACTGGAGGACAGCGCCGTCGCACCGACGCGGGGTGGCGCGGGAGACGGCCGGGTGAGCACCACGGTGGTGACGGCGACGCCGACGACGAGCAGCAGCGTGAGGACAACCGAGCTGCCGATCAGCAGTGACCGTCGCCGTCGACGTTGTCTCGGCGGAGCGGCCGGGC